>NZ_JBHVJT010000052.1:0-70319 GCF_042798815.1 Kitasatospora sp. NPDC057738
CAAAAGGAATCTCCAACCCCAGGAAACCTGAGGCCGGGGATGTCAACATATCTGGCGTTGACTTTTGGCACGCTGTTGAGTTCTCAAGGAACGGAAGCTTCCTTCGGACCGCCTTCCAGCAGACCCTCCGGGCTTCGTTCTTTCGTGTTTCCAGCTTATCAGATGTTTTCCGCTCCGTTTCCGGGGCTTCGTTCATCCAACTCGCTGGCGCCTTCCGGGGTTTGACGCCCCGTCCGACGTTTCAAACTCTAGCCGATCCCCGCTCCGAAAAGCGAATCCGACCGCAACCCAATAAAACGAGCACGCCTAATACGCACCAGGCCACGACGCACACAGGCGAAGCGACCCGGCCCGAACCGGGAAGTGGTGTTTCAGAGGATTGGCCACCCCGGGACCGTCCGCGCGGCTGCGTGTCCGGTGCTCCCTGTCAGGCGACTAGGAGACAGTACTCCTACTCCGGGCCCAAGCCAAACGCCCCTGCCCGGCTCCTCCCCGCCCCACACCCCCGGACGCCGATCAACGTCGGCGTTCATCGTTTGTCTACCGCTCTCCCCCAAGCTCGTGCCACACCGCGCCCCGAGGACCTGGCGGCGCGATCGCACGAGAGAACCACGAGGTACACGGGGACATGAAGACGATGAAGGCCCTCCGGCAGATCGCCCTGGCCACCGCCACCACCGCGCTCGCACTGGCCGGGGCCGTGGCCTCCACCGGCACCGCGGAGGCGGCGATCGACCGGGCCGTCGACCACGTCTCGATCTGGGACGACGAGCCGCTGTACCAGGGCTGGTACATCGAGTCCGGCTCCACCAGGATGATCATGCAGCCCGACGGCAACTTCGTCGTCTACCAGTACGGCAGCGACGTCAAGATGGCCAGCAACACCGTCGGCTGCGGCTACAAGGCCGTCATGCAGGTCGACGGCAACTTCGTCGTCTACGCCGCCAACGGCTACGCCTGCTGGTCGTCCGGCACCGCCGGCCACCCGCACGCCAAGCTGACCGTCACCGCCGGCGGCACCTCCGGCGTCTACTGGGGCGGCGGCATCATCCCCCGGCTCGCCCACTCCTCCGAGCGCGGCCCCTTCTCCGGCCCGGGCTCGGTCTTCTTCTCCTCCGACCTCTACTGAGTCCTCCCCGGCCCGTCCCCCCGGAGCGCGAGCCAGCTGACCAGGTCGGCCACCGTCCACCGGGGCCGGGCGGCCAGCCGCTCCGCCGCGGTCCGCAGCAGGACCGGCAGGTGGCCGCAGAGCGCGGCCACCTCGGCCACCGCCTCCGGCTCCCGCCGGACCCGCTCCGCGCCGACGATCCGGGCCAGCAGCTCGTAGGCGTCGTGCGGCTCCAGCGGTCCCACCGCCAGCCGCACGGCGTCCTCGGGCAGCGCGCCCGGCTCCGCGCCCGCCACCACCGCGGCGCAGCCGGGCGCCGCCGGCAGCAGCGGCCCCGGCTCTGCCACCCCGTCGAGCAGCACCAGCACCCGGCGCCCGGCGAGCGCCGCGCGGTAGCGCGCGGCCAGCTCGTCGAGGCCGGCCGAGGAGTCCGCCCGATCCCCCAACGCCCGCAGGAAGCCGGCCAGCACCGCGCCCGGGCCGCCGCCGCTCGCGTACAGCTGCCCGTCCGGGAAGGCGTCCTGGACGGCGTGGGCGACATGCACCGCCAGCGCCGACGCGCCGCAGCCCGCAGGGCCCGACAGCCCCAGCACCGGCGTGCCGCCCGCCCGCAGCGCCCGCTCCGCCTCCCGCACCTGCGCCGCCCGCCCGACCAGGTCCGGAATGTCCGGCGGCAGCTGACACGGCCTCGGCAGCCGCCGCAGCAGCACCGGGGTCTCGCCGCGCCGGATCTGCTCCGCCAGCTCGACCAGCGCCGGGGCGGGTTCGAGCCCGAGCTCCCCGTCCAACCGCTCCCGCAGCGCCTCGTACCCCGCCAGCGCCTCCGCCGTACGGCCGCAGCGGTGCAGCGCCAGCAGGTGCAGCCGGTGCACCTCCTCGTCCTGCGGGTACGACGCCACCAGCCCGGCCAGCGGATCCAGCGCCTCGGCGTGCCGGCCGAGCGCCAGGTCCAGGCCGAGCAGTGCCTTCACCGCCGCGAACCGCCCCGCCGCGAGCCGCTCCCGGACCCGCTCGGCGAACGCCCCGGGCACCCCGTCCAGGGCGCGCTGCCCCTCCCAGGAACCCAGTGCCCGCGCCAGCGACTCGCGTGCCCGCAGCGGATCCTGGTGACGCAGCGCAATGGCCTCGGCCACCGCGCCCTCGTAGCGGAAGAGGTCCACCGCCGTGCGCGGCGCCTCCAGCCGGTAGCCGCCCGCGGTCCCGACCAGCAGTCCGGGCGTGCCCAGGGCACGCCGCAGGCGGTGGATGTGCGTGCCGATCTGCCCGACCGGATCCTTCGGCCAGCGGGTGTCGTCCGCCCCCCACAGGTCCTCGACCAGCCGATCCGTGGACACCAGCTGTCCCGGCGGGATCAGCAGCGTTGCGAGCACGGCCCGCTGCTGCGGTCGGCCGAGGTCGAGCTCACGGCCGTCGCACCGGGCCCGCAGCGGACCCAGCAGGCTGAAATCGAGCCCCACCGCCCACCCCTCGAAGACGTCGATCCGGTACACAATCTGTGACAGAGAATAGGCCGCCGGGGTATGGGGGCCCCGCCGTCCGGCCGGAACTGGCGGGATCCCGGCACAGAACGACTTTCGGGGACGGGACATGGGTGACATCGGGGGGTCCGGACTGCGGTTCGGACTGCTGGGACCGCTGCGGGCCTGGTACGGGGAGCAGGAGCTGGAACTGGGCAGGCCGCAGCAGCGGGCCGTGCTCGCCGTGCTGCTGGGCGCGGCCGGGCGGACGGTGGCCGTCCCGGTGCTGGTCGAGGGGGTGTGGGGCGGCGCCGCACCGGCCGACCCGCGCAAGGCCGTCCAGCTCGCCGTGTCCCGGCTGCGCGCCGCGTTCCGGCCGTACGCCGGGGACGACCCGGAGCGGATGCCGCTGGTCCGGGTCGGCGACGGCTACGCGTTCAAGGCGGCCGGGGCCGAGCTGGACTCGGCCGTGTGGGACGCCCTGCTGGCCGAGGCCCGACGGCTGCGCGACGCGGACGCGCCGCCGCAGGAGGTCCGGGAGGTGCTGCGCCGCGCCCACCGGATGTGGGTCGGCGAGGCACTGGCCGGACTGCCCGGGCCGCACGCCGAGGCCGTCCGCGCCCGCCTGACCGAACAGCGGGTCTCGGCCAAGGAGACGGAACTGGGGCTGGACGCCGACCTCGGCGACCGCACCGACCTCACCGCCGCGGCGGCCGCCCTCGCCCTGGAGCACCCCGGCCGCCCCCGGCTCACCGCCGTCCTGATGCGCGCCCTCTACCAGGCCGGGCGCAAGGCCGAGGCGCTCGCCGTGTACGAGGACGCCCGCGCCTGGCTCCCGCCGGACGAGGACGGACCGGCCGGGCTCCAGCTGCGCATCCTGCGCGAGGACGCCTCCCTGCTGCCCGCGAACGCCACCGCCGGCCCGACCGAACCGGCCGCCACCGAGACCGACAGCTGGCAGGCACCCGACCAGCTCCCGTCCGGCCTGCCCGACTTCACCGGCCGCACCGAGGAGGCCGAGACCCTCGCCGACCGCCTCGCCGGCGCCGGCGGCCGGGCCGTCGTGGTCTCCGCCCTGGACGGCATGGGCGGCGTCGGCAAGACCACCCTCGCCGTGCACGTGGCCCGCCGGGTCCGCGACCGCTTCCCCGACGGACAGCTCTTCGCCGACCTGCGCGGCGCCGACCGCACCCCGCCCGACCCCGGCACGGTGCTCGCCGGCTTCCTGCGGGACCTCGGCGTCGACCCGGGCGAGATCCCTCCGGACACCGGCGAACGCAGCGCGCTCTACCGCTCGGCCCTGTCCGGGCGGCGCGTCCTGGTCGTCCTCGACAACGCCGCCACCACCGGCCACGTCGAACCGCTGCTGCCCGGCTCACCCGGGTGCGCGGTCCTCGTCACCAGCCGCCACCGGCTGACCGGCCTCGCCGGGGCCCACCAGCTGCGCCTGGACACCCTGCCGCCCGAGCAGGCGCTGGAGCTGTTCACCCTGATCGTCGGCGCCGAACGCGTCGCCGCCGAGCCCGGGGCCGCCGAGCAGGTCGTCCGGGCGTGCGGGCTGCTGCCGCTCGCCGTCCGCATCGTCGCGTCCCGGCTCGCCGCCGACCCCTCGCTGACCCTGGCCGCGCTCACCGAAGGGCTCCGCCGCGAGCACCGGCTGGTCGAACTCAGCGACGGCGAACGGACCGTCGAAGCCAGCTTCGCGCTCTCCTACCGCCGCCTCGACGCCGAACTCGCCCGCGCCTTCCGGCTGCTCTCCCTGCCCGACGCCCCCGACGTCCCGCTGCCCTGCGCCGCCGCCCTGCTCGACCGCACCGAGGCCGAGACCGGGGAGCTGCTCGAAACCCTCGTCGACCTCAACCTCCTGCACTCCCCGCGCTTCGGCCGCTACGGGTTCCACGACCTCGTCCGTGCGTACGCCCGCGGTCGGCTCGCCGAGGAGGACGGTGCCGCCGAGAGCACCGCCGCCACCGACCGGCTGCTCGACTTCTGCCTCGCCAGCGCCCGCAGCGCCGACCTCGCCGCCCGCAGGCCCGACCCGGTCGAGCTCAGCCTGCTCGACGCGGCCGTGTCCCACCCCGGCCGACCGGTCGCCGACGGCGCGCAAGCCGTGCGCTGGATGCGCGAGCAGGCCGAGGTGCACGCCGCCGTCATCGCCCTGAGCTGCGCCGACCCGGCCGTGCCGCTCGACCGCGCCGCCGAACTCGCCGACCGGATGAGCTCGGTGCTCGCCGAACGCACCCAGACCACCGTCATCGCCGACCTCGCCGAACGCCTCGCCGGTGAAGCCGAGGCCCGCGGCGACCACGGCCCGCACGCCCTCGCCCGGTACGTGCGCGGCTCCATGCTCTGGCACGTCAACCGCTACGCCGAGTCCGCGGAGGAGATCCGCCGGGTCGTCGACATCTGCACCGCCACCGGCACCGAGCGGGTCCTCGCCAAGGCCCTGCTCACCCTCGGCGGCAACGCCCGCGTCCACGGCCGCTACGCCGAGGCCGCCGAGCACGCCGGCCGCGCCGCGGGGCTGTTCCGCCGCCTGGACGCCGGACGCTCCGAGGGCAGCGCGCTCGGCGAGTTCGCCTTCAGCGCGGCCCAGACCGGACGCCTCGACGAGGCCCGGGACGCCGCCGAGCGCTGCGCCCGCCTGATGAGCGACTCCGGCCCGGTCTCCGCCGCGACCGGCCGCTACTACCTCGCCCGGGTACTGCGGCTGTGCGGCGACCCGGAGGCGGCGCTCGCCCACGCCGTCGGCGCCCGCGAGGAGTTCGCCGCCCTCCAGGTCACCGTCTTCGCCGCCGCGTCCGGGGACCTCGCGGCCCGCATCCACGCCGAGGCCGGCCGCTGGCTGCTCGCCGTCGACGCCGCCGAGGCCGTCCTCCCGCTCGCCCGCCGCACCAGCGCCGCCCTGGAGGCCGCCCTGCTGCGCACCCTCGGCACCGCGCTCACCGGCCTCGGCCGCCCGCGCCAGGCCCGGGCCTGTCTGACGGACGCCCTGGAGGTGTACGAGCGGCTGGGGCTCAAGGAGGAATCCGAGCAGGTCAGGGGGCTGCTGGAGCGGTAGACACGGCATCAACGCGAAGGTGCACTACGCGCGTTGACCGACCGTCTACCGCGGTGCCGGAACGTCTCTCTCGTCAGGCCCCGGGCCGCAGCGGTCGCGGCCCGGGGCGACACCACAGACGAGAGGCGCAACCATGCCCACGCTCCCCCAGCACGGTCAGAACTGGACGCTCAAGTCCGCCAACGGAACCGTCGCCGACCTCCGCTCCAGCCAGACCACCGCCGGCACCGCCATCCAGTCCTGGGGCCCCAACGGCACCACCGCCCAGGGCTGGACCTTCTGGGCCAAGGAGAACGGCAGCTTCCTCCTGGAGACCCTGCTGACCACCGGGCGGCACGCAGGCGGCCAGGCCATGGTCATGGACTTCAACTACTCCATCGGCCAGACCTGGCTCTACAACGAGCACAACCAGCCCAACCAGCACTGGTGCTTCGAGCCCCTCGACAACGACTGGGTGCGCATCCGCACCACCCGCACCAACGACGGCATGCTCTTCCTCACCGCCGCCGCCCCCGGCTCGCCGCTCACCCTGGCCAAGCAGGACGACGGCAACCCGGCGCAGCGCTGGCAGCTCGTCCCGGCCGGGGGCGCCGGCAGCGGCGGCCAGCAGCAGCCCCAGCCGCAGCCCCAGCCCCAGCCGCAGCCCGGCGGCGGCGGTGACTTCCGCACCGAGATGCTGAACTCCGTCAACGCCGAGCGCGGCCGGGTCGGCGCCCCGCCGGTGCGCCTGGACGACCGCCTCAGCGCGGCCGCCCAGCGCCACGCCAACGACATGGCCTCGCACGACCTCACCCAGCACAACGGCACCGACGGCAGCACCCCCTGGGACCGCATCGCGGCCGCCGGCTTCTCCTCGCGGGCCTCCGCCGAGAACGTCACCCCGAGCAACAGCGTGCCGGAGGCGATGCAGATGTGGATGAACAGCCCGGGCCACCGGGTGAACATCCTCAACCCCGACTACAACTTCATCGGCATCGGCTACGCGCCCCGCCAGCGCGGCAACTGGGGCCGCTACGTGCAGACCTTCGGCAAGGCCTGAGACCCCGACCGGCACCCTTCCAGCAACAAGGAGTCCATACCCATGTCCTCGAACGCGGCGGACCTGATCCGCATCGCCCGAGACGAGGTCGGCTACCACGAGGGCCGCAGCGGCGGGCACTGGAACAACATCCAGAAGTTCTCCCCCGCCGTCGCCGGCCTGGAGTGGTCCCAGGGCGAGGCCTGGTGCGCCACCTTCGTCGCCTGGTGCGCCGAGCAGTCCGGCAACGGCGGGCTCTTCCCGGTGAGCGCCTCCTGCGCGGAGGGCGTCGCCTGGTTCAAGGAGCGCGACCGCTTCACCGAGTACCCGGTCATCGGCGGCCAGGTCTTCTTCGGGCCCGGCGGCGGCAGCCACACCGGCATCTGCGTCGCCTACACCAGCTCCACCATCACCACCGTCGAGGGCAACACCAACGACGGGGGAAGCTCCGAGGGCGACGGCGTCTACCTCAAGACCCGTGAGCGCCACTCGGACTGGGTCCACGGCTACGGCATCCCGGACTTCGCCGAGGGCGTCGTCCTCGCCGATCCGCAGTGGAAGGACCGCTCCGGGGCGCTCTACTTCGGGCAGGAGGCGTCCGCCGACGACAGCCCCGCCGGCGGCGCCCCGTCCGGCACCGCCCCGGCGGCCGGCGGCGACAGCGGCGGCGACGGCTACGAGCCCTTCCCCGGCGCCGACTTCTTCCACGACGGCCAGAGCAGCGACGTCATCACCCGGATGGGAGAGCGCCTCGTCGCCGAGGGCTGCTCCGCCTACGCCGAGGGCCCCGGGCCCGAGTGGTCCGGCGCCGACCGCGAGTCCTTCCGCAACTGGCAGCACAAGCTCGGCGACTCGGGCGCGGACGCCGACGGCGTCCCCGGCCCCAAGCAGTGGGCCGCGCTCGCGGTCCCGCGCGGCTGACGCCGGGCACACGGCACACCCACCTCACCAGAAGGAGAAACCCGATGAGCACCATCACCCGTACCCGCAGGCTCCTCGCCTCGGTCGGGACCGTCGCGGCCGTCGCGGGGGCGGTCGTGGCGGGCGCGCCCGCCGCACAGGCGGCGCAGGCCGGCGCCTGCGACCTGTCGCCGTCCGTGGGAGGCATGACGGCCGTGAACAACGGCTCCGGGGCCGGCGCGCTCGACCTGTACCACAACGTCGAGGCCAACGGTCAGCCGATCATCATCTATCCGGCCAACCAGTCGCCCGCGCAGACCTGGTCGTTCTGGAAGTACTGCGACGGCACCACGGCGATCTCGCACGGGCAGGGCAAGGTCATCGACCTCGACACCGGCTCGGGCGCGGTCCGCCTCTGGGACACCCCCGGCGGGCTGGACGGCCTCAACCGGCCGACCGGCGACTGGATGCCGGCCAACCAGAAGTGGCTGCTGACGGACAACGACCGCGGCTGGTACATGATCATCAGCGCGGCCACCGGGCAGTGCCTCACCGCCAACGGCGGCGGCCAGGCCACCGGGGTGACCTCCTGCAACACCGGCGACCCGGCCCAGCGCTGGCTGCTGGGCTGACGAACCACCGGGCCCGGTCCGCTCCTCGACGTCGAGCGGACCGGGCCTATCCTCGTCCGCGTGCCCCTCATCAGCCTGCACGACCGCGCCGCGCTCGCCGCCCGCTTCCACACCGATCCGGCGCTGCACCTCTTCGAGCTCGGCGACCTGGACGACACCCTCTGGCCCAACACCACCTGGTACACCGCCGCCCCCGACGCCGGGCACGGACCGGTCGCACTGCTCTACAGCGGCGGCGACACCCCCGTCCTGCTCGCCTTCGCCCGGCCCGCCGGCCTCCCCCCGCTGGAGGCGCTGCTGCGCGACCTCCGCCCCTTCCTCCCCCGCCGGTTCACGGCCGGGCTGCCGGACGGCGCCGAGCGGGCGCTCGCACCCGACTACGCGGTCGAGCGCCGGACGCCGCTGCTGCGGATGCTCCTCACGGCGGAGCTCCCGGCCGAGGACACGCACGAGACCCGGCCGTTGGGCCCCGCCGACGTCGACGGCGTCCGAGCCCTGCTCGCCGAGTCCTACCCCGGCTCCTGGTTCGACCCCCGGATGCTGGCCGGCGGCGGCTACGTCGGCGTCCGCGAGAACGGCCGGCTGCTGGCCGTCGCCGGAGTGCACGTCCACTCGCCCGCCCAGCGGGTCGCCGTGCTCGGCAACGTCACCACCCACCCCGACGCCCGCGGCCGCGGGCTCGCCCGGGCCTGCGTCACCGCGCTCTGCCGCCGGCTGGCCGCGAGCACCGACCACCTGGGCCTGAACGTCCGCACCGACAACGCCCCGGCGATCCGGCTGTACGAGCGGCTCGGCTTCACCACCGTCGCCACGTACAACGAGCTGGTGCTCGGCGCCACCTCCTAGGCGCCACCTCCTAGGCGCCGCGTCCCGGGCAGCGGATCACGAGTCGATATCCCTTGTCACGGCCGCGCGAGGGACTCGTCACGAACGTGTCAAAGCGGCGCCGAACCCATGGTCCCGATCATTCGCGCTGCGCTATGAACGTCCCTCAGGAGGACCGCCGGCACCGGGGGTCCGCAACCACGGGGGATCCACACGTGAAGCCCATCCGCAGCAGTCGCCACGCCCTGGCCCTGGCCTCGCTGGCCGCTGTCGGCGCGCTCACCCTTACCGCCTGCAACGACGACGCCTCGTCGTCCGACACCGCGACGACCCCGCCGGCGACCGGCGCGCCCGCCGGCCAGGCCGCCTCGCCGAGCGCCGCGGCCACCACCCCGGCCGCCTCGCCGAGCGCCGCGGCGACCACCCGGGCCGCCTCCGGTTCGGCCTCCATCCCGGCGGGCGGCACCGCCCCGGCGGCCGGGACCACCCTGAAGCTCGGCGACGCCGCCACCATCCCGTTCAGCTCGGGCAGCACCAAGGGCACCATCGCGCTCGCGGTCACCTCGATCGAGAAGGGCGACCCGGCCGACCTCACCTCGCTCAACCTGGGCGACAAGGCCAAGGGGCTGGTGCCGTACTACATCCACTACAAGGTCACCAACGCCGGCGACACCGACCTGTCCTACACCAGCGTCAACCACATGAAGGGCCTGCTGGCGGACGGCACCGAGGCGCAGGAGCTGATGGTCATCGGCTCCTTCCCCAAGTGCAAGAGCGAGTCGCTGCCCAAGGGCTTCACCAACGGCCAGTCCGCCACGTCCTGTGCGGTGGCGATGTCCCCGGAGGCCTCCAAGGTCGCGGGCGCCGAGTACTGGGGCGAGCCGTACACCCTCGGCAAGGGCCTCAACTGGAAGTGATGCCCGGACCTGCCCAGCCCCGTGCCGTCAGCCCCGTGCCGTCGGCGACGACGCCGCCGGCGACGCGCCGTGGATCCGCAGGAAGGCGTCCACACCGGCCGCCGCGATCCGCTCGACCTCCTCGTCCGCCACCGGGAGGGCGCCCCAGAAGGAGCGCTCGGCGATGCCGTGGAAGGTCAGCAGCGTGAACTGCTCGGCGGCCAGTGCGGCGTCCCCGACCGTGAGGAGCCCGCGCTCGGCGAGCGCGGCGAAGTGCTGCGCGAGGTCGCGCTGGGAGGCGATCGGTCCGGCCTCCAGCCAGGCCTCCAGGACGTCCGCCGGGATGTTGGCCACTTCGGCCCGGATCGCCCGGCCGAGCGCCCCGTGTTCCCCGGCGGACAGGACGGCGCGGGCCCGCTGGACGGCGAAGTCGATCAGGTCCTGGCGCAGCTCCACCACCCGGTCGAGGTACTTCGCCATCAACTCCCGGATGCGTTCGGTCAGTTCCGCCGAGTTCTGCAGGGCCACCGACAGGAAGAGGGTCTCCTTGTCGGCGAAGTGGTTGTAGACCGTCCGCTTGGACACCCCGGCCTCGGCCGCGATCGCGTCCATGCTGGCCCGGACGTACCCCTCGCGCCCGAACACCGCCGTCGCGGCCTGCGTGATCGCCTTGCGCTTCTCCGGCCGCCCCGCTCCGCCCGTCGTCGCCACGGCCCTCTCCTCTTCCGCCGGCGCATCGGCCGGCCACTCAGAAACTACCCGGTGTAGTTTATCCGGGTCACGGCGAACCCGGACTTGCCGCCGAACACGCGTGCTCTATGCTGCGTACGACTTCTACACCCGTGTAGAGGTGATACGGAAGCGCCTCCCCCGATCACGGGCGGCCGGGCGGGAACCGGCCGGCCGGAAACCGGCGTCCGGAACTGGCAGCGCCACGAACAGAGTTCCGGAACGACGGACGACGGGCCCACGGCCCGGACGAGGACCGGCCCGGGACCGGACGGACCGGACGGACCGGACGGTCGGCACGCGGCGCAGGCGCCACCGTGGCGCGCGGAGCACGGGAACACCGGGGTGAGGGCGTGGCGGGGCAACGAGGACGGTCGGCCGACAAGCGGGCGCGCCGACGGGCGGCGGACGGACCCGCCGGACACATACGCCCCCTGCCCGGCGGCCCCGCGCTGCCGGTGGCGCTCGCCGTCGGACTGCCGCTGGCCGGCGCCGCGGTCGACGAACTCTCCGGCCCCGGGATGGGCCTGGCCTTCGCGGTGGCCGCGGTGCTCGGCACCGGCCTGGCGGCGGCGCTGAGCGGCCGCAACGGCTGGTGGTGGGTGCTCGCCGCCTCGCCGCTGGTCGTCCTGGGGGTGACGGCCGCCGTCGAGCTGGCCGCCCACCGCGACCGGTACCAGGGCAAGGCCCTGGCCACCGGCGCCGCCAAGTGGGTGGTGCACGGCTTTCCCGTGATGGCCGAGGCCGCGGTCGCGGCCGTCGTCGTGATCGCGTTCCGGCTGGTCCGGGCCAGGAGGAGGCAGCATGGCTGACAACGCCGGAACCGACGGACGTGCCGCGGCCCGCCGCTCCTCCCCCGTGCTGATCGCGGGCCGGGCAGTGGCCTTCACCGTGGGGTTCGCGGTGTTCGCCGCCAGCGGGGTGGTCTGGTACGAGTACAAGCAGCTCACCGACGGGATGACCACCTCCGGCGTCATCGCCGAGACCAAGAAGGACGCGCCCAAGCACCTCGACAACTCGGTCAACCTGCTGCTGATCGGCCTGGACAGCCGCAAGAACATGGACGGCACGGACCTGCCGCCCGAGTTCGTCCAGGACGAACTGCACGCCGGCCACAGCTCCGACATCGGCGGCTACAACACCAACTCCCTGATCCTGCTGCACATCCCGGCGAACGGCGGCAAGGTGCAGGCCGTCTCGATACCCCGCGACGACTATGTGATGACCTACGGCGCCGACGGCTCCCAGCTGGGCATGGCCAAGATCAAGGAGGCCTACGGCGCGGCCAAGGACAAGGCCGACGCGGGCCTGCGCGCCAAGGGCCTCAAGGGCGCCGACCTGGAGAAGGCCGGCCGGGACATCGGCCGGGCGGCCACCATCCGCACCGTGCAGAAGTTCCTCGACCAGCCCATCGACCACATCGCCGAGGTCAACCTGATGGGCTTCTACGACATCGCCAAGGCCCTCCAGCCGATCGAGGTCTGCCTCACCCACGACACCAGGGACCCGGCCATGGAGGGCCAGGGCTCGGGTGCCGACTTCCACAAGGGCGTCAACAAGCTCAACGCCTCGCAGGCGCTCTCCTTCGTCCGCCAGCGCCACAACCTCGACGGCCCGGACGGCAACTCGGGCGACTTCGCCCGCACCCACCGCCAGCAGGCCTTCATCTCCTCGGTCGTGCACAACCTCAAGCAGAAGGGCGTCATCGGCGACCTCGGCAAGATGCAGGAGCTGATGGGCGTCATGCAGAAGGACCTGGTGATCGACAACGAGTGGAACGTGCTCGACTTCGCCCAGCAGGCCCCCAACCTCACCGGCGGCAACGTCGAGTTCAACACCCTGACCTTCGACGGGTTCGGCACCAGGAACGGCCAGGACGTCAACCTGGTGACCCCGGCGAAGGTCCAGAAGGTGGTCAAGCAGCTCTTCGGCTACGCCGACGCCGCCGCGGCACCGGCCCCGGCCGACCCGGCCCCGGGGGCGGCCCCCGCACCGGTCCAGCCGACCGCGGCACCGACGCCGACCCCGACCGCGACCTCCGCCAGGCCCGTCACGGTCGACGTCTTCAACGCCTCCTCCGCCGCCGGCGTGACCTCCGCCGCCGAGGCCAAGGCCCTGGCGGGCCTGGGCTTCAAGGAGGGCCGCACCGGGTCGGCCGGCACCCGGCCGAAGACCACCACGGTCGTCTACGGCAAGGGCGCCAAGGAGGCCGCCGAGCAGATCGCGGCCCGCTACGGGGTGACGGCCACCGAGTCCGCGAGCGCCGCCGCCGACCACGTCGTCGTCACCCTCGGCACCACCTTCACCGGCGTCGCCGCCGACGAACCCGCCTCCCCCGCGGGCGGCGCCCCGGCCGACCCGGCCGCCAATCTGCCCATGCAGGGCCCCGCCGTCGACGCCCAGGCCGACGGCGGCATCCCCTGCGTCTACTGACCCGCTCCGCATCGGCCGTCCGAGGGAGGCTCCCCGCCCGGGGAGCCTCCCTCGGCCGTTCCGGCCCGGAGGGGTCCTCGCGGAAACCCCTGGCGCAATTCTCCGTACTATGTATAGTGTACTGCGTACGGGATAACGCCCGAACGCCGACGAAAGGGTTCTCCGCCTTGCAGATCACCAGGACCGCCGTCTCCCTGACCGTCGAGGACGTCACCACTTCCGCCGCCTTCCTCCAGCGGCACTTCGGCTACACCGAGGAGATGTCGGCCGACGGCTTCGTCTCGCTCGGACACCCGGGCGGCGGGGTCAACGTCGTCTACCTGCGGCGCGGCCTCGAAGTCCTGCCGGAGGAGCAGCGCCACCGGATCGCGGACGGCGTGATCCTGGCGTTCGTCGTCCGGGACATCGCCGCCGAGGAACGGCGGCTGCGCGCCGAGGGCGTCACGATCACCCTCCCGCTGCGCGAGGAGCCCTGGGGCGAGAAGCTCTTCCAGGTCGCCGACCCGAACGGCGTGGTGGTCGAACTGGTCGAGTGGGCCGAGGAGTAGACAACGACGAGCGGCAGGCCACGACGAGCGACAGGAAATGACAACGGCGCCCCCTGTCCCGGCCGGGACAGGGGGCGCCGTTCGCTCGGACCGGACGGCGGGGCGGTCAGTCCACCGTCCAGGTGTCGTTGCCGGCGAGCAGCGCGGCCAGGTCGCCCTCGCCGCGCCGGGTGGTGGCGGTGGCCAGCTGGTCCGCCATCAGCTCGTCGTAGACCGGCCGTTCGACGCTGCGCAGCACGCCGATCGGGGTGTGGTGCAGGGTGTCCGCGTCGGCGATCCGGGAGAGCGCGAAGGCGGCGGCGGGGCCGGCCGCGTGCGCGTCGTGGACCAGGACGTCCGCCTCGTTCCCCGCCGTGACCGGGGCGGTGAACAGCTCGCCGTCCGGCCCCCGGAAGACGCCGTTCGCCAGGTCCGCGCCGAAGCGGACGGGCCGCCCGTGCTCCAGCCGGATCAGCGCCTCGTCCCGGCTGCCGGGGTCCTTCAGCACCTCGAAGGCGCCGTCGTTGAAGATGTTGCAGTTCTGGTAGATCTCCACCAGCGCCGTGCCCCGGTGCTCGGCGGCCGCCCGCAGCACCGACTGGAGGTGCTGGCGGTCCGAGTCGATGGTGCGCGCGACGAAGGTGGCCTCGGCGCCGATCGCCAGCGACAACGGGTTGAACGGCGCGTCCAGCGAGCCCATCGGGGTGGACTTGGTGATCTTGCCGACCTCGCTGGTCGGCGAGTACTGGCCCTTGGTGAGGCCGTAGATACGGTTGTTGAACAGCAGGATCTTCAGATTGACGTTCCGCCGCAGGGCGTGGATCAGGTGGTTGCCGCCGATCGACAGCGCGTCGCCGTCACCCGTCACCACCCAGACGCTCAGGTCCTGGCGCGCGGTGGCCAGCCCGGTCGCGATCGCCGGCGCCCGGCCGTGGATCGAGTGCACCCCGTAGGTGTTCATGTAGTACGGGAAGCGCGAGGAGCAGCCGATGCCCGAGACGAACACCGTGTTCTCGCGCTTGATGCCCAGCTCCGGCATGAAGGACTGCACCGCCGCCAGGATCGCGTAGTCCCCGCAGCCGGGGCACCAGCGCACCTCCTGGTCGGTCTTGAAGTCCCGGGCGCTCTGCGGCCCTTCGGCCTTGGGCACCAGCTTCAGGGACGGGAAGGCGTGCTCGCTCATCGGTGGTCCTCCTCGTCCAGGGTGCCGATCGCGGCCCACAGCACGTCCGCCAACTGGGCGGCCTTGAACGGCAGCCCGCGCACCTGGTTGTAGGACTCGGCGTCCACCAGGTACTTCGCCCGCAGCAGCAGGGCCAGCTGCCCCAGATTCATCTCGGGCACGATGATCTTCTCGTAACTCCGCAGCACCGAGCCCAGGTTGGCCGGGAACGGGTTGAGGTTGCGCAGGTGCGTCTGGGCGACCTCGCCGCCGTCCGCGCGCACCCGGCGCACCGCGGCGGTGATCGGCCCGTAGGTCGAACCCCAGCCGATCACCAGCACCCGGGCGTCGCCGGTCGGGTCGTCCACCTCGACCGGCTTCACCGTGATGCCGTCGATCTTGGCCTGCCGGGTGCGGACCATGAAGTCGTGGTTGGCCGGGTCGTAGGAGATGTTGCCGGTGCCGTCCTGCTTCTCGATGCCGCCGATCCGGTGCTCCAGGCCGGGCGTGCCGGGCACCGCCCAGGGCCTGGCCAGCGTCCGCGGATCGCGCAGGTACGGCCAGAAGGCGCCGTCCTCGCGGTTCGGGCCGGTGGCGAACTGCGGGTCGATCTCCGGCAGTTCGTCGACGGCGGGGATCCGCCAGGGCTCCGAGCCGTTGGCCAGGTAGCCGTCCGAGAGCAGGAACACCGGGGTGCGGTAGGTGACCGCGATCCGGGCCGCCTCCAGCGCCGCGTCGAAGCACTCCGCGGGCGTGGCCGGGGCGACGATCGGCACCGGCGCCTCGCCGTTGCGGCCGAACATCGCCTGCAGCAGGTCCGCCTGCTCGGTCTTGGTCGGCAGGCCGGTGGACGGGCCGCCGCGCTGGATGTCCACGATCAGCAGCGGCAGTTCGAGCGAGACGGCCAGGCCGATCGCCTCCGACTTCAGCGCGACCCCCGGCCCGGAGGTGGTGGTCACCCCGAGCGCCCCGCCGAAGGCGGCCCCGAGCGCGGCGCCGACGCCGGCGATCTCGTCCTCCGCCTGGAAGGTGCGCACCCCGAAGTTCTTGTGCCGGCTCAGCTCGTGCAGCACGTCCGAGGCCGGGGTGATCGGGTACGAGCCCAGGTACAGCGGCAGGCCGGAGCGCTTCGCGGCGGCGATCAGCCCGTAGGACAGCGCGAGGTTGCCGGAGATGTTGCGGTAGCGCCCGGCCGGGAGCCTGGCCGGCGGCACCTCGTAGGAGACCGCGAAGGACTCCGTGGTCTCGCCGAAGTTCCAGCCCGCCCGGAAGGCGCTGATGTTCGCCTCGGCGATCTGCGGCTTCTTGGCGAACTTGGTGCGCAGGAACGACTCCGTCCCGTGCGTGGGCCGGTGGTACATCCAGGACAGCAGGCCCAGGGCGAACATGTTCTTCGCCCGCTCCGCGTCCTTGCGGGCCAGGCCGCTGTCCTTGAGCGCCTCCAGGGTCAGCGCGGTCAGCGGCACCTTGTGCAGGTGGAAGCCGTCCAGCGAACCGTCGGTCAGCGGGTCGGCCGGGTAACCGACCTTGGCCAGCGCGCGCTTGGTGAACTCGTCGGTGTTGACGATGATCTCGGCGCCGCGCGGCAGGTCCGGCAGGTTCGCCTTCAGCGCGGCCGGGTTCATCGCGACCAGCACGTTCGGGGCGTCGCCCGGGGTCAGGATGTCGTGGTCCGCGAAGTGCAGTTGGAAGGAGGAGACGCCCGGCAGGGTGCCGGCGGGCGCCCGGATCTCGGCCGGGAAGTTCGGCAGCGTGGACAGGTCGTTGCCGAAGGACGCCGTCTCCGAGGTGAACCGGTCACCGGTCAGCTGCATGCCGTCACCGGAGTCGCCGGCGAAGCGAATGATCACCCGATCGAGTCTGCGGATGGGCTTGCCCGGCTTCACCGGAGGGCCGCCCGGCGCGGGCGGTCCGGCGGGAGCGGCCGCACCCGAGCGCGCGTCGCCGTTCCCGGCGCGGGCCTCGTCGCCGTCCGGGCCGTCCACTGCCTCTGACTGATCGACCTGACTGGTCACTGCCGCGGACCTCCTCGTGGGCACACCACCGCGGGCGCGGCCCCGTGCCCCGTCCGCCTGGTGCACCTCTCGCATCCTATGCGGGCCGACACGACGGCGGCCGGAACCACGGCAGCAATTTCACCGGCCCGCGGCCATACCGCACGTGAGCAACAACGCCCGCCCGCCGGAGATCATTCCGGCTCGGGCGGGCGGACGCGAGCACCTCGGAGGCGCATGGCCGAGATGCGCTCCCCGGGGGCGCGCCCCCGGGGAGCCCGGGCTACGGAGCCGGGGCGTCAGGAGTTGAGGTAGGTGAGCACCGCCAGCACCCGGCGGTGGTCCTCCGAGCTCTGAGCCAGCCCCAGCTTGAGGAAGATGTTGCTGACGTGCTTCTCCACCGCGCCGTCGGAGACCACCAGCTGCCTGGCCACCGCCGCGTTGGTGCGGCCCTCCGCCATCAGCCCGAGCACCTCGCGCTCGCGCGGCGTGAGATTGGCCAGAACGTCGCCCTTGCGGCTGCGGCTGAGGAGCTGCTGCACCACCTCCGGGTCCAGCGCCGTGCCGCCGTCGGCGACCCGGACCACCGCGTCGGCGAACTCGCGCACCTCGGCGACCCGGTCCTTGAGCAGGTAGCCGACGCCCCGGGTGGAACCGGCCAGCAGCTCGGAGGCGTAGCGCTCCTCCACGAACTGCGACAGCACCAGCACACCCAGCTGCGGGTAACGGCCGCGCAGCTCCACGCAGGCCCGCAGCCCCTCGTCGGTGTGGCTCGGCGGCATCCGCACGTCGGAGACCACGACGTCCGGCAGGGCGTCGGCCGCCGCCAGCTCGTGGATGGTCTTCACCAGGGCCTCGCCGTCCCCGACCCCGGCGACGACCTCCATGCCTCGATCGGTGAGCAGCCGGGTCAGTCCCTCCCTCAGAAGTACGGAGTCCTCGGCTATGACGACGCGACGCATAACGACCTTCCCGGCAGGCGTGTGCTGACGGAAGTCAGTCTCCCCCATCCCGGAGTCGGTGCGGTGCGACCGGGCCCGGCCGCACCGCGGCCCGGCCCGGACGGGCCCGGGGGCTCACATGGTGCGGATCGCCACCGCGTCGCAGAGCCCCTCCAGGGCGGCCTTGGCCGCGCAGTCCGGCAGCGGGGCCAGCAGCGCCCTGGCCTCCTCGGCCCGGCGCAGGGTCTCGGCGCGGGCGCGCTCCAGCGCCGGGTGGGCGCGCAGCAGACGCAGCGCCTCGGCGTGCAGGTCGTCGTCGGAGAGGTCCTGGTCGAGCAGTTCGCGCAGCCGGGCGTCGGCCGGGTCGGCCGGGTCGACGGGCATCTGCTGCAGCAGCAGGGTCGGCAGGGTCGGCACGCCCTCGCGCAGGTCGGTACCGGGGGTCTTGCCGGACTCGTGGCCGTCACTGGCGATGTCGAGCACGTCGTCGGCCAGCTGGAAGGCGATGCCGATCCGCTCGCCGAACTCGCCGAGGGTGTCCACCAGCTCGCGCTCGGCACCGGCCATCAGCGCTCCTATCCGGCAGGAGACGGCGATCAGCGAGCCGGTCTTGCCCTCCAGGACGTCCAGGTAGTGCAGCAGCGGGTCCATGTCCTGACCGGGACCGCGGGTCTCCAGGATCTGACCGGTCACCAGCCGCTCGAAGGCCTCGGCCTGCATCCGCACGGCCTCCGGGCCGAGGTCGGCGAGCACCTGGGAGGCGCGGGAGAACAGGAAGTCGCCGGTGAGGATCGCGACCGAGTTGTCCCAGCGGGAGTTGGCGCTCGGGGCGCCCCGGCGCACCGGCGCCTCGTCCATCACGTCGTCGTGGTACAGCGTGGCCAGGTGGGTCAGCTCGACCACCACGGCGGCGGGCACCACACCGGGCGCCCCCGGGTCGCCGAACTGGGCGGCCAGCAGCAGGAGCAGCGGACGGAAGCGCTTGCCGCCGGCTTCGAGGAGGTGACTGGCGGTGACGGTGATGAACGGGACGTCGCACTTGACGGCCTCGCCGAGCGCCGCCTCCACCGCGTCCAGTCCGGCCTGGACATCCCGGGTCAGGTCGCGGTCCTGCACGCTGAGCCCGAAGGGTTCCACGACGGTCACGAAGACCACTCCTCTGTCCCTGGTCGATCTAGCGGCCTGGTCCCTGAGTGCCGCCGCTGGCCATACAGGCAGGGTATCCGGTCGTGAGTGGATCACTGCACGGGCGTGCGGATCCTGTCATGATCGGGCCTGATGCCCTGGTCAGGGCGGCTGTGCGGGCCGGACGGCGGTGGGGGCGAATTCGGCTGGAAATAAAGGTGGGAGAGTCCTCGGTACTCCCCCGGCCCCGGCTCCCGACAAAGACCCGTCCGGGCCGCGCGGACTGGGCGCGGCCCGGACGGGGCCCTGGTCGGAGGCGGTGGACGCCAGGATCAGCGCACGAACAGCGAGGCCTTGGACGCCAGGTCGAGGAAGTACTGCGGGAGCAGCCCGAGACCCAGTGTGACCAGCACCCCCACCCCGATCGCGGTCGCCGTGAAGGCGCTCGGGATCGCCACCGTGGGGCCGCCCGGCTGCGGGTCCGAGAAGAACATCAGCACGATCACCCTGATGTAGAAGAACGCGGCCACCGCCGAGCTCAGCACACCGACGACCACCAGCGGGGTCGCCCCGCCGCTGGCCGCCGCCTGGAAGACCGCGAACTTCCCGGTGAAGCCGGAGGTCAGCGGAATCCCCGCGAAGGCCAGCAGGAACAGCGCGAACACCGCCGCCACCAGCGGCGAGCGCCGCCCGAGCCCGGCCCAGCTGGACAGGTGGGTCGCCTCGCCCTTGGAGTCGCGCACCAGGGTGACCACGGCGAACGCGCCGAGCGTCACGAAGGAGTACGACAACAGGTAGAACAGCACCGAGGAGATGCCCTGCTTGTTGACGGCGATCACGCCGGTCAGGATGAACCCGGCGTGCGCGATCGAGGAGTACGCCAGCAGGCGCTTGACGTCCTGCTGGGTCACCGCGAGCACCGCGCCCACCACCATGGTCAGGATCGCCACGCCCCACATCACCGGCCGCCAGTCCAGCCGCAGGCCCGGGAAGGCCACGTAGAACAGCCGCAGGAAGGCCCCGAACGCCGCGACCTTGGTGGCCGCCGCCATGAAGCCGGTCACCGGGGTCGGCGCGCCCTGGTAGACGTCCGGGGTCCAGGAGTGGAAGGGGACCGCGGCGACCTTGAACAGCAGGCCGACCGCGAGCATCGCCAGGCCGGTCAGCACCAGCGCGTCGCTCTGGGTGGTGCTCAGCTGCGCGGGGGTGGTCATCGCCTTGCCGGAGATGACGTCCCCGATGTCCCCGAGCTTCACGCTGCCCGCGTAGCCGTACAGCAGCGCGGTGCCGAAGAGGAAGAACGCCGAGGCGAAGGCGCCGAGCAGGAAGTACTTGACCGCCGCCTCCTGGGAGAGCAGCCGGCGGCGCCGGGCCAGCGCGCACAGCAGGTACAGCGGCAGCGAGAAGACCTCCAGCGCCACGAACATGGTCAGCAGGTCGTTGGCGGCGGGGAACAGCAGCATGCCGCCGACCGCGAACATGGTGAGCGGGAAGACCTCGGTGGTGGCGAAGCCCGCCCGGACCGCGGCCCGCTCCTGCTCGCCGCCGGGGGTGGCGGCGGCCTGGGCGGCGAAGGCGTCGGCGGGCAGGCCGCCGGCCTTCGGCTCCAGCCTGCGCTCGGCGTAGGTGAGCACCGCGACCACGGAGGCCAGCAGGATCACGCCCTGGAGGAACAGCGCCGGGCCGTCCATCGCGACCGACTCCATGGCCAGCAGGTCGATCCGGGTGAAGCCGTGGCTCTGCACGGCCAGCACCACCACGGCGACGAAGGCGCCGACCAGCCCGGCCAGCGCGAGCGTCACCTGGGTCCAGTGCCGGTACCGGCGGGGCACGAAGGCCTCCACCAGGACGCCGGCCACGGCGGCGGCGAACACCACGAGCATCGGCGAGAGCTGGCCGTACTCGATGTGCGGTGCCGGAATGCTGGGGGTGTTGCCGCCCGCGGCGGCGAGCATCGCGGTGGCGCTCACTTCTGCTCACCTCCTGAGGTGGCGGCGACCGGGTGGGCCGGCGCCGGGTCGGTCTGGTGGATCTGCGAGAGCGTCGCGTTCACCGAGGGGTTGACCAGGTCGGTGAGCGGCTTGGGGTAGACGCCGAGCAGGATGGTCAGCGCCACCAGCGGGCCGACCACGGCGAGTTCCCGGGCCTTGAGGTCGGGCATCGTGCGCACCCCGTCCTTCACCGGGCCGGTCATGGTGCGCTGGTACAGCAGCAGGGCGTACAGCGCGGCCAGCACGATGCCGAAGGTGGCCACGACGCCGATCGCCGGGTAGCGGGTGAAGGTGCCCACGAGCACCAGGAACTCGCTGACGAAGGGGGCGAGCCCGGGCAGCGACAGGGTGGCCAGGCTGCCGATCAGGAACGTCCCGGCGAGCACCGGGGCGACCTTCTGCACACCGCCGTAGTCGGCGATCAGCCGCGAACCGCGACGGGAGATCAGGAAGCCGGCCACCAGCATCCACGCCGCCGTGGACAGCCCGTGGTTGACCATGTAGAGGGTGGCGCCGCTCTGGCCCTGGCTGGTCAGGGCGAAGATGCCCATGATGATGAAGCCGAAGTGCGAGATCGAGGCGTACGCCACCAGGCGCTTGATGTCCTTCTGCCCGACCGCCAGCAGCGCGCCGTAGACGATCCCGATCAGCGCGAGGACCAGGATCGCCGGGGCGAAGGTCTTCGAGGCGTCCGGGAACAGCCCGAGGCAGAAGCGCAGCATCGCGAAGGTGCCGACCTTGTCCACCACGGCGGTGATCAGCACCGCGGTGCCGGCGGTGGACTCGCCCATCGCGTTCGGCAGCCAGGTGTGCAGCGGCCACAGCGGGGCCTTCACCGCGAAGGCGAAGAAGAAGCCCAGGAACAGCGCCTTCTCGGCGGTGCCGGTCAGCTGGAGCCGGCCGTCGGCGATCGCCGAGGTCAGCGTCGGCAGGTCGAAGGTGCCGAAGCCCTGGTCCTGCGCGATCACGTACAGGCCGATCACGGCCGCCAGCATCACCAGGCCGCCGAGCAGGTTGTAGAGCAGGAACTTCACGGCCGCGTAGGAGCGCTGACGCGCCGACTCGGGGCCGCCCGCCCGGTCGCCGAAGCCGCCGATCAGGAAGTACATCGGGATCAGCATGGCTTCGAAGAACACGTAGAAGACGAAGACGTCGGTGGCGTAGAAGGAGACGACCACCATCGCCTCCACCGCCAGGATCAGGGCGAAGAAGCCCTGGGTCCTCCTGCTGTTCTCGAAGGTGCCGTCGGGACCGGCCGGCCCCGGATCGGCGTCGTGCCAGGAGGCGAGGATCACCAACGGCACGAGGACGGCGGTGAGCAGGGCGAGCACCGCGCCGATGCCGTCCACGCCGAGCGAGAAGGTGATGCCGAAGGAGCGGATCCAGCTGTACGACTCGTTCAGCTGGAAGCGGGCGCCCTGGGGGTCGAACCGGGTCGCCACCACGGCGGCCAGCACCAGGGTGACGACCGAGACGCCCAGCGCGACGGCCTTGGTGTTCCGGCGCCGGCTCTCGGAGGACCCGGCGGGCAGCGCCGCGGTCAGCACCGCGCCGGCCGCCGGCACGGCGCAGGTGGCGGTCAGGAGGACGCTCATGCGCCCACCTCGCCGCGCCCGGCAGGGGCGTCCGTCCGCGCGCACCGCTTGACGGTTCGTTCGCTGCGCTCACTCATGGCCTGCCCTCCCAACGGATATCAGGACGAGTCATCACGTGGACCTCATCAGGAGAGTCGTGGCGACCAGCACCAGCGTGCCGCCGAACATGGAGAGCGCGTAGGAGCGGACGTAGCCGTTCTGGATCCGCCGCAGCCGGCCGGAGAGCCCGCCGATCGCGGCGGCCAGGCCGTTGACCACGCCGTCCAGGCCGCGGCTGTCGAAGAAGACCAGCGCCGCGGCGAGCGCCGAGCCCGGCCGCACCAGCACCGCGTGGTTGAAGTCGTCCTGCAGCAGGTCCCGGCGGGCGGCCCGGGTGAGCGGGGAGCCGACCGGCGGCACCACCGGGACCGGCGAGCGCCCGTACATCAGGTAGGCGAGGCCGACGCCGGCCAGCATGCAGGCCGTGGTCAGCAGGGTGACGGTCAGCGGGGCGAGCGGGGAGTTGCCCTCCTCGTGCCCGGTGACCGGCTCCAGCCACTTCAGGAAGGAGTCGTTGAAGGCGAACAGCCCGCCCGCGAACACCGAGCCGAAGGCCAGCAGGACCATCGGGATCGTCATGGTCCTGGGCGACTCGTGCGGGTGCGGCAGGTCGCCCTCCCCCGCGGCGGAGCCGCCGGCCGGCTGCCAGCGCTTCTCGCCGAAGAAGGTCAGCACCATCACCCGGGTCATGTAGAACGCGGTGATCGCCGCGCCGACCAGCGTGCACAGCCCGAGGATCCAGCCCTCGGTGCCGCCCTTGGCGAAGGCCGCCTCGATGATCTTGTCCTTGGAGAAGAAACCGGACAGGCCCGGGAAGCCGATGATCGCCAGGTAGCCGAGGCCGAAGGTGACGAAGGTGACCGGCATGTACTTGCGCAGGCCGCCGTAGTGACGCATGTTCACCTCGTCGTTCATGCCGTGCATGACCGACCCGGCGCCGAGGAACAGCCCGGCCTTGAAGAAGCCGTGGGTCACCAGGTGCATGATCGCGAAGACGTAGCCGATCGGACCGAGCCCGGCCGCCAGCACCATGTAGCCGATCTGCGACATGGTCGAGCCGGCCAGCGCCTTCTTGATGTCGTCCTTGGCGCAACCGACGATCGCACCGAACAGCAGCGTGACCGCGCCGACCACCACCACGGCGGTCTGCGCGTCCGGCGCCAGGTCGAAGATCGCCGAGGAACGGGTGATCAGGTAGACGCCGGCGGTCACCATGGTGGCCGCGTGGATCAGCGCCGACACCGGGGTCGGGCCCTCCATCGCGTCCCCCAGCCAGGACTGCAGCGGCACCTGGGCCGACTTGCCGCAGGCCGCCAGCAGCAGCATCAGGCCGATCGCCGTCAGCTTGCCCTCGCTCGCCTCGTGCGCACCGCCGAAGACGGGGCCGAAGGCGAAGGAGCCGAACTCCGCGAACATCAGCATGATCGCGACGGACAGGCCGATGTCGCCGACCCGGTTGACGATGAAGGCCTTCTTCGCCGCCGTCGCCGCGCTCGGCTTGTGCTGCCAGAAGCCGATCAGGAGGTACGAGGCCAGGCCCACGCCCTCCCAGCCGAAGTACAGCAGCAGGTAGTTGTCCGCGACCACCAGCAGCAGCATGGCGGCCAGGAACAGGTTCAGATACGCGAAGAAGCGGCGCCGGCGCTCGTCGTGCGCCATGTAGCCCACCGAGTAGAGGTGGATCAGCGTGCCGACGCCGGTGATCAGCAGGACGAAGGTCATCGACAGCTGGTCGAGCAGGAAGGAGAAGTCGGCCTGGAAGCCGTTCACCGGGATCCAGCTGAACAGGTGCACGGTGAGCGCCCGGTGCTCGGCGTCACGGCCGAGCATGGACGAGAACAGGGCCAGGCCGAAGCCGAACGAGAGCGCCGCGAGCGCGGTGGCCAGCCAGTGGCCGTAGCGGTCCAGCACCCGGCCGCCGAGCAGCAGCAGGGCGGCACCGGCCAGTGGAGCCGCCACCAGCAGCGGAATGAGAGAGTTCACCGAAGGTCCTCCGCCTACAGCTTCATCAGGTTGCTGTCGTCGACCGAAGCGGAGTGCCTGGTCCGGAAGATGGAGACGATGATGGCGAGGCCGACCACGACCTCGGCCGCCGCCACCACCATCGTGAAGAACGCGATGATCTGGCCGTCCAGGGTCCCGTGCAGCCGGGAGAAGGTCACCAGGGCGAGGTTCGAGGCGTTCAGCATCAGCTCCACGCACATGAACAGCACGATCGCGTTGCGCCGGATCAGCACCCCGGCCGCGCCGATGGTGAACAACAGGGCCGACAGGTAGAGGTAGTTGACCGGGTTCACTCCGCGCCCTCCTCGCCGGCCGGGTGCTTCACGTTGTTCGCCGGCACCGGCTCGCCGTTCGCCGGCACCGGCTCCAGCGACTTGCGCGGAGCCGTCACCGCCGGCCGCTCCGAGGACGGACGGCCCAACCAGTCCGCCGTGCTGTTCTCCAGCTCCGCCATCCGCTGCAGCATCGCCTGGCTGACGTCCCGGACCTGGCCGCGCTCGCGCAGCGTCGCCATCACCGAGTCCTCGGCGATCGTGCCGTCCGGCAGCAGCGCCGGGACGTCCACCGCGTTGTGCCGCGCGTACACGCCCGGCGCCGGCAGCGGCGGCAGCTGGATGTTGTCCATGATCCGCTGCGCCGCCAGCTCGCGCTGCGTCTTCGGCGCCTTCACGTGCTCCCGGTGGGTCAGCACCATCGCGCCGATCGCCGCGGTGATCAGCAGCGCGCCGGTGACCTCGAAGGCCCACACGTACCGGGTGAAGATCAGCCGGGCCAGGCCCGGCACGTTGCCCTCGGCGTTCGCCTCGGACAACCCGGTGAAGTGGTCCAGCTTCGCGTTGGCGATCCCGGCGATCAGCAGCACGCCGAAGCCCAGCCCGCACAGCGCCGCGGCGAACCGCTGGCCCTTCAGCTGCTCCTTCAGCGAATCCTCGCTGGTGACACCGACCAGCATCACCACGAACAGGAACAGCATCATGATCGCGCCGGTGTAGACCACGATCTGCACCACGCCCAGGAACACGGCGCCCTGGGCCATGTAACAGACCGCCAGCGCCAGCATGGTGGCCGCCAGGCAGAGCGCGCTGTGCACGGCCTTGCGCATCAGCACCATGCCGAGCGCGCCGCCGACCGCGATCACCGCGAGCACCCAGAACTGGACGGCCTCACCCGTCGAGGTCGTCCCGGTCGCTTCCGCCAGCCGCGCGATCACTGCTGCACCTCCCGGTCCCGGTCGGTGCGCTCCTGCTGGACCGTGCCCGGCGCCGCCGCGGTGATCTCGCCCCGGTAGTACGCGCCCTCGTCGGTGCCCGGGAAGATCGCGTGCGGGGTGTCGACCATGCCCTCGGACAGGCCCACCAGCAGCTGCTCCTTGGTGAAGATCAGGTCCCGCCGGGAGGAGTCGGCCAGCTCGTACTCGTTGGTCATGGTCAGCGCCCGGGTCGGGCAGGCCTCGATGCACAGCCCGCACAGGATGCAGCGGGCGTAGTTGATCTGGTACACCACGCCGTAGCGCTCACCCGGGGAGTAGCGCTCCTCGTCCCGGTTGTCCGCGCCCTCCACGTAGATCGCGTCGGCCGGGCAGGCCCACGCGCACAGCTCGCAGCCGACGCACTTCTCCAGGCCGTCCGGGTGCCGGTTCAGCTGGTGGCGGCCGTGGAAGCGCGGAGCGGTGGGCTTCTTCTGCTCCGGGTACTGCTCGGTGAGCCGCTTCTTGAACATGGCCTTGAAGGTCACGCCGAAGCCGGCGGCCGGGCCGAGGATCGACGGACGGTCGGCCCGTTCGGGGCGGCCCGTACGATCGGACTGGTCGGACATCTCGGTTCAGCTCCCTTCGGAATGGTCGGCCCCGTTGAGGGCGTCCTGGAGTTGCTTCGGGGCGCGGCTGCGCCGGCGCGGCACCGGCGGGAGCACCTGGCCGGGCAGCGGCGGGACCGGATAGCCGCCGGCCATCGGGTCGAAATCGGCCTTGGGCGGGGTGACCTCGGGTTCGGGCTGCTTCCTCAGGAAGTCCCGCAGCAGCGCCAGCAGCAGGATCACGCCGACCGGCGCGCCCACGTACAGCACCACCTCGCCGAAGTCGTAGCCCTCGTTGCGCAGCGCCCGCACGCTCGCGATCAGCACCAGCCACACCAGCGAGACCGGGATCAGCACCTTCCAGCCCAGCTTCATGAACTGGTCGTAGCGGAACCGGGGCAGCGTGCCGCGCAGCCAGATGAAGAAGAACAGCAGCAACTGGATCTTCAGCGTGATCCACAGCATCGGCCACCAGCCGTGGTTGGCGCCCTCCCAGAACGTCGACACCGGCCACGGGGCCCGCCAGCCGCCCAGGAAGAGGGTCGAGGCCACCGCCGAGACCGTCACCATGTTCACGTACTCGGCCAGCATGAACATCGCGAACTTCAGCGAGGAGTACTCGGTGTTGAAGCCGCCGACCAGCTCGCCCTCGGCCTCCGGGAGGTCGAACGGCGCCCGGTTGGTCTCGCCGACCATCGCGATGATGTAGACGATGAACGACACCGGCAGCAGCGCCGCGAACCACGTCGGCTGCTGGTGCGCCACGATCTCCGAGGTCGACATCGAACCCGAGTAGATGAACACCGCCGCGAAGGACAGGCCCATCGCGATCTCGTAGCTGATCATCTGCGCGGACGAGCGCAGCCCGCCCAGCAGCGGGTACGTCGAACCCGAGGACCAGCCCGCCAGCACGATGCCGTAGATGCCCACCGCGGCCGTCGCCAGGACGTACAGCAACGCCACCGGGAAGTCCGTCAGCTGGAGCGGCGTGCGGGTGCCGAAGATCGACACCTCGTTGCCGGCCGGGCCGAACGGGATCACCGCGAAGGCCATGAACGCGGGGATGGCGCAGACGATCGGGGCCAGGATGTAGACCACCTTGTCCGAGCCCTTGACCACCAGGTCTTCCTTCAGCGCCAGCTTCACGCCGTCCGCCAGCGACTGCAGCATGCCCCACGGGCCGTGCCGGTTGGGCCCGATGCGCAGCTGCATCCAGGCCACCACCTTGCGCTCCCAGACGATCGCGATCAGCACCGTCAGGACCAGGAAGGCGAAGCAGAACACCGCCTTCAGCAGCACCAGCCACCACGGGTCCTGCCCGAAGAAGTGGAGCGTCTCGTACGGCTGCGGTGTCATCGGTCCTCCCCTTCTCCCGCGGTCCCGTCCACGGTCGAACCGGCCTGGGCCCGCGCCTGGGCCTGGGCCTGGGCCTGGGCCGACTCGTCCCGTTCCTGCTCGTCCTGCGCCGACCGGTCGGGTGTCGCCCGGTCCTGTGGCGCCCCGTCCTGTGGCGTCGGGCCGGGATCGGCCTCGGCCTCGACCGCGGGCTCGGGCTCCGCCTCGGCCGCGGCGATCGTGACCAGGTGGCCGACGGTGGTGCCGAGCGCGCGCGGGGCACCGCCCGGAGTGGAGCCGAGCGGGACCCAGACCGTGCGGTCCGGGATCGAGTCGGTGACCTCCAGCGGCAGGGTCAGCGATCCGGCCGGGCCGGTCAGCCGCAGGGCCCCGGCCGCCACCGCGCCGATCTCCTTGGCCGTCTCCGCCGAGATCCGGGCCACCGCCCGGTGCCGGGTGCCCGCCAGGTGCGGATCCCCCTGCTGCAGCGCGCCGTTGTCCAGCAGCAGGCGCCAACCCGCCAGCACCGCCTGGCCGGCGGCCGGCCGGGGCAGCGGGCCGGGGTGGGCCGCCGGGTCGGCCGTGCGGTCGCCCTCCCAGGGGGCGAAGCGGTCCAGCTCCAGCCGGGCCGCCCGGACGTCCGGCAGCCCCAGCCGCCCGCCCAACGCGTCCGCCAGCATGCTCAGCACCCGCAGGTCCGGCTGGAGGTGACGGCCCATCTGCTGGTCCGGCTTGAGCGCGGCCTCGAACATCCGCACCCGGCCCTCCCAGTCCAGGAAGGTGCCGGCCTTCTCCGCCGCCGCGGCCACCGGCAGCACCACGTCGGCGCGCGCCGTCACCGCCGAGGGCCGCAGCTCCAGCGACACCAGGAACGGCACCGCCGCCAGCGCCTCGTCGGCCAGCGCGGGGTCCGGCAGGTCGTCCGGGTCCACGCCGCCGACCAGCAGCGCGTCCAGCTCTCCGGCCACGACCGCCGCCAGGATCCCGTCGGTGTCCCGGCCCGGCCGGGACGGCAGCTCGGCCCCGCCCCACAGCTCGGCCGCCTCCGCCCGGGCCGCCGCGACGGCCACCGGACGGCCGCCGGGCAGCAGGCCCGGCAGCGCACCCGCCTCCACGGCCCCGCGCTCACCGGCCCGGCGCGGCACCCAGGCGAGCCTGGCGCCGGTCGCGTGCGCCAGGCGCAGCACCGCCGTCGGCCCGCCCGGGACGGCGGCCAGCCGCTCGCCCACCAGGATCACCGCACCCGGGGCGCGCAGCAGTTCCGCCGCCCGGCCCGCGTCGTCGTTCAGCGGCTCGTCCGCCGCCAGCGCCGCGAACCACTCCGGCTCGGTGCCGGGGGCGGCCGGCAGCAGCGCGCCGCGCAGCTTCGCCAGGCCCCGGGAACCGAACGCGGCCACCGAGAACACCTTCAGGCCCGTCGCCCTGGTCGCCTTGCGCAACCGCAGGAAGACGATCGGCGACTCCTCCTCCGGCTCGAAGCCCGCCAGCAGCACCGCCGGCGCCCGGTCGAGGTCCTCGTACGCCACGCCGGCGCCGTTCACGTCGACGCCCCGCCCGGCCACCGCCGCGGCCAGGAAGTCCGCCTCCTCACCGCTGTGCGGGCGGGCCCGGAAGTCCACGTCGTTGGTGCCGAGCACCACCCGCGCGAACTTCCCGTACGCGTAGGCGTCCTCGACCGTCACCCGGCCGCCGGCCAGCACCCCGGTCCGGGCCCCGCGCAGCCCCTCGGCCGCCCGGGCCAGCGCCTCCGGCCACGAGGCCGGCACCAGCTCGCCGTCCACCCGCACCAGCGGGGTGGTCAGCCGGTCCCGCTGCTGGGCGTAGCGGAAGGCGAAGCGGCCCTTGTCGCAGTTCCACTCCTCGTTCACCGCCGGGTCCTCGCCCGCCAGCCGGCGCAGCACCTTGCCGCGCCGGTGGTCGGTGCGCTGCGCGCAGCCCGAGGCGCAGTGCTCGCACACGCTCGGCGAGGAGACCAGGTCGAAGGGGCGCGAGCGGAACCGGTACGCCGCCGAGGTCAGCGCGCCGACCGGGCAGATCTGGATGGTGTTCCCGGAGAAGTACGACTCGAAGTCGTCGCCCTCGCCGGTGCCGACCTGCTGAAGTGCCCCGCGCTCCACCAGGTCGATGAACGGGTCCCCGGCGATCTGCTGCGAGAAGCGGGTGCAGCGCGCGCACAGCACGCAGCGCTCGCGGTCCAGCAGCACCTGGCTGCTGATCGGCACCGGCTTCTCGTAGGTGCGCTTCATCCCCTCGAAGCGGGAGTCGGCGGCGCCGCTGGTCATCGCCTGGTTCTGCAGCGGGCACTCGCCGCCCTTGTCGCAGACCGGGCAGTCCAGCGGGTGGTTGATCAGCAGCAGCTCCATCACGCCGCGCTGGGCCTTCTCGGCCACCGGCGAGCTGAGCTGGGTGCGCACCACCATGCCCTCGGCCACCGGAACGGTGCAGGAGGCGACCGGCTTGCGCTGGCCCTCGATCTCGACGATGCACTGGCGGCAGGCGCCGGCCGGATCGAGCAGCGGGTGGTCGCAGAAGCGCGGGATCTGGGTGCCGATGGTCTCGGCGGCCCTGATCACCAACGTTCCCTTGGGGACCCGCACTTCGACGCCGTCGACGGTGAGCGTGACCAGTTCGACCGCGGTCTCGGAGGCGGTTGGCTCTGTGATCGTCACGCGTGCACCTCCCTTTCGGTGGCGGACTGGTGGCCGGGGCGGGGGCCGTCGGCCCAGACGGTGGAGGCGGCCGGGTCGAACGGGCAGCGGCGCTCGGCCAGGTGCTGCTCGTACTCGGCCCGGAAGTGCTGGAGCGAGGAGACGATCGGGCTGGCCGCGCCGTCGCCCAGGGCGCAGAAGGACTTGCCGTTGATGTTGTCGGCGATGTCGAGGAGCTTCTCCAGGTCCCCGTCGACGCCCTCGCCCGCCTCGATCCGCTGGAGCAGCTGGACCAGCCAGTAGGTGCCCTCGCGGCAGGGGGTGCACTTGCCGCAGGACTCGTGGGCGTAGAACTCCGTCCAGCGGGTGACGGCCCGCACCACGCAGGTGGTCTCGTCGAAGACCTGGAGCGCCTTGGTTCCGAGCATCGAGCCGGCCGCGCCGACGCCCTCGTAGTCCAGCGGGACGTCGAGGTGCTCGTCGGTGAACATCGGGGTGGAGGAGCCGCCCGGGGTCCAGAACTTCAGCCGGTGCCCGGGGCGGATGCCGCCGCTGAGGTCGAGCAGCTGGCGCAGCGTGATGCCGAGCGGGGCCTCGTACTGGCCGGGGTTGGTGACGTGGCCGGAGAGCGAGTAGAGCGTGAAGCCGGGCGACTTCTCGGTGCCCAGGGCCTTGAACCACTCCTTGCCGCGGGACAGGATCGGCGGCACCGAGGCGATCGACTCGACGTTGTTGACCACCGTCGGGCAGGCGTACAGGCCGGCGATCGCCGGGAACGGGGGCCGCAGCCTCGGCTGGCCGCGGCGGCCCTCCAGCGAGTCCAGCAGCGCCGTCTCCTCGCCGCAGATGTAGGCGCCGGCCCCGGCGTGCACGGTGATGTCGAGGTCGATCCCCGAGCCGAGGATGTTCCGGCCCAGCAGCCCGGCCCCGTACGCCTCGGCGACGGCCGCGTGCAGCCGGCGCAGCACCGGGACGACCTCGCCGCGCAGGTAGATGAAGGCGTGGTCGCAGCGGATCGCGTAGGAGGCGATGATCATGCCCTCGATCAGCGAGTGCGGGTTGGCGAACAGCAGCGGGATGTCCTTGCAGGTGCCCGGCTCGGACTCGTCCGCGTTGACCACCAGGTAGTGCGGCTTGCCGTCGTTCTGCGGGATGAACTGCCACTTCATGCCGGTCGGGAAGCCGGCGCCGCCGCGGCCGCGCAGGCCGGCCTCCTTGACCAGGGCGATCACGTCGTCCGGCGGCATGGCGAGGGCCGCCTTGAGGCCCTCGTAGCCGTGGTGGCGGCGGTAGGTGTCGAGCGTCCACGGGCGGCTGTCGTCCCAGGAGTCGGACAGGACCGGGGTGAGCAGCTTCTCGGCCGGCTCGGCGGAGGTCATCACGCTTCGCTCCCTTCCTGGCCCTTGCCCGCCTGGCCGTTGTTCGTCTGGGGGTTGCTCGCCTGGGGGTTGCTCGGCTGGCTGTTGCTCGCCGGGCCGTTGCCTGCCTGGCCGTTGTTCGCCGGACCGCTGCCCTCGTGGCGGGGGGACGCGGGGCGGGGGGAGACCACCTTGGTGCCGGCGGTGCCGGGCAGCGCCTCGCCGCGGGCCAGCCGCAGACCGGCCAGGGACGGCGCGCCGCCGGCACCGGACTCGTCGTTGGCGCCCGGGCGCTCGTCCGGGAAGCCGGCCAGGATCCGGGCGGTCTCCTTGAAGCCGCACAGCCGGGCACCGCGGGTGGGCCGGACCTCACGGCCGGCGCGCAGGTCGTCGACCAGCTGCCGGGCGCTCTCCGGGGTCTGGTTGTCGAAGAACTCCCAGTTGACCATCACCACGGGCGCGTAGTCGCAGGCCGCGTTGCACTCGATGTGCTCGATCGAGACCTCGCCGTCCTCGGTGGTCTCGTTGTTGCGGACACCCAGGTGCTCCTGGAGCTCGGCGAAGATCTGGTCGCCGCCGAGCACCGCGCACAGCGTGTTGGTGCAGACCCCGACGTGGTACTTCCCGGCCGGGCGGCGCCGGTACATGGTGTAGAAGGTCGCGACCGCGGTGACCTCGGCGCTGGTGAGGTCCAACTGTTCGGCGCAGAAGCGGATCCCGGTCGGGCTGACGAAGCCCTCCTCGGCCTGCACCAGGTGCAGCAGCGGCAGCAGCGCCGAGCGGGGCTGCGGGTAGCGGGCGATCAGCTCGGCGGCATCGGCGGCCAGCCTGGCGTGCACCTCCTCGGGGTACGGTGCGGCCGGCAATGCCGGCAGTCCGAGTTCGACGTTGGTCACCGGTCCACGCCTCCCATCACCGGGTCGATCCCGGCCACCGCGACGATCACGTCGGCCACCTGGCCGCCCTCGCACATCGCCGCCATCGTCTGCAGATTGGTGAACGACGGATCCCGGAAATGGACCCGGTACGGGCGTGTCCCGCCGTCGCTGACCACGTGCACGCCCAGCTCGCCCTTGGGCGACTCGACCGCCACGTACGCCTGGCCGACCGGGACCCGGAAGCCCTCGGTGACCAGCTTGAAGTGGTGGATCAGGGCCTCCATCGAGGTGCCCATGATCTTGCGGATGTGGTCGAGGGAGTTGCCCAGCCCGTCCGGGCCGACGGCCAGCTGGGCGGGCCAGGCGATCTTCTTGTCGGCCACCATGACCGGGCCCGGACGCAGCCGGTCCAGGCACTGCTCGACGATCCGCAGCGACTGCTTCATCTCCTCCAGGCGGATCAGGAAGCGGCCGTAGGAGTCGGCGCTGTCGGCGATCGCGACCTCGAAGTCGTAGTCCTGGTAGCCGCAGTACGGGTCGGTCTTGCGCAGGTCGTGCGGCAGGCCGGTGGCACGCAGGATCGGGCCGGTGGCGCCGAGGGCCAGACAGCCGGGCAGGTCCAGGAAGCCGACGTCGACCAGGCGGGCCTTGAACACCGGGTTGCCGGTGGCGAGTTTGTCGTACTCGTGCATCCGGGAGCGGAAGACCTTGACCGCCTCGCGGATCTGGTCGACGGCGCCGGGCGGCAGGTCCTGGGCGAGGCCGCCGGGGCGCACGTACGCGTGGTTCATGCGCAGACCGGTGACCAGCTCGAAGACGTCCAGGATCAGCTCGCGGTCCCGGAAGCCGTAGATCATCAGGGTGGTGGAGCCGATCTCCATGCCGCCGGTGGCCAGGCAGACCAGGTGCGAGGCGATCCGGTTGAGCTCCATCATCATCACGCGGATGACGTTGGCGCGGTCCGGAACGTCGTCGGTGATGCCGAGCAGCTTCTCGACCGCCAGGCAGTAGGCGGTCTCGTTGAACAGCGGGGTCAGGTAGTCCATGCGGGTCACGAAGGTGGTGCCCTGGACCCAGCTGCGGAACTCCATGTTCTTCTCGATGCCGGTGTGGAGGTAGCCGATGCCGCAGCGGGCCTCCTTCACCGTCTCGCCGTCGATCTCCAGGATCAGCCGCAGCACGCCGTGGGTGGACGGGTGCTGGGGGCCCATGTTGACGATGATGCGCTCGTCGTCGGCCCGGCCGACCGCCTCGACCACCTCGCCCCAGTCACCGCCGGTGACGGTGAAGACCCGGCCCTCGGTGGTATCGCGGGCGTCCGCTTCCTCGGTCTCTCCAAAGTGCTGGGTGTTCATCAGCTGTACGACCTCCGCTGGTCGGGAGCCGGGATCTGGGCGCCCTTGTACTCGACGGGGATGCCGCCGAGCGGGTAGTCCTTGCGCTGCGGGTGGCCCAGCCAGTCGTCCGGCATCATGATCCGGGTGAGCGCGGGGTGGCCCTCGAAGACCAGGCCGAAGAAGTCGTAGGCCTCGCGCTCGTGCCAGTCGTTGGTCGGGTAGACGCTCACCACGGAGGGGATGCGCGGGTCGGCGTCGGGTGCGGTGACCTCCAGCCGGATCAGCCGGCCGTGGGTGATCGAGCGCAGGTGGTAGACCGCGTGCAGCTCGCGGCCCTTGTCGCCGGGGTAGTGCACGCCGCTCACGCCCAGGCACAGTTCGAAGCGCAGCGCCGGGTCGTCGCGGAGGATGCGGGCGGTCCCCAGCAGGTGGTCGCGGTCGATGTGGAAGGTGAGCTCGCCTCGGTCGACCACGGTCCTCTCGATCACCTCGACCGGGTCCAGGCCCTGCTCCTCCAGGGCGCCCTCCAGCTCGTCGGCGACCTCGTCGAACCAGCCGCCGTACGGGCGTTCGCTCGGACCGGGCAGCACGATCGGGGCGGCCAGACCGCCGAAGCCGGAGGTGTCGCCGCTGCCCGTGGCACCGAACATGCCCTGGCGGCGGCCGACCACCTCGACCGGGATCTCGCGGACCGGCTGCTCGCGGCGGGTCTCGGGTACCTGGTCGTTCATCGCAGCTGCCCCCGCATCTCGCTGATCGGGGTGGCCTTCAGGGCGAGCGCCTCACCGAGCTCCTCGGCCCGGCGCCTGTTCACGCCCAGCGGCTCGTGCTGGATCTTGTCGTGCAGCTTCAGGATGGCGTCCATCAGCATCTCCGGACGGGGCGGACAGCCGGGCAGGTAGATGTCCACCGGCACGATGTGGTCGACGCCCTGGACGATCGCGTAGTTGTTGAACATCCCGCCGGACGAGGCGCAGACACCCATCGAGATGACCCACTTGGGGTTGGGCATCTGGTCGTACACCTGGCGCAGCACCGGGGCCATCTTCTGACTCACCCGCCCCGCCACGATCATCAGATCGGCCTGCCGGGGGGAGCCCCGGAAGACCTCCATGCCGAACCGGGCCAGGTCGTAGCGGCCCGCCCCGGTGGTCATCATCTCGATCGCGCAGCAGGCCAGACCGAAGGTGGCCGGGAAGAGTGACGCCTTGCGCACCCAGCCGGCGGCCGTCTCCACCGTCGTGAGCAGAAAGCCGCTCGGCAGCTTCTCCTCGATTCCCATCAGATCCCTCTCAATGCCCTCGAGTCCGCTGATACGTGGGCCGGTTCTGGCTTGTCCGCTCGTTCACAAGCGGGCGCGCAGCCGGCGGACGGGTGGGGTCACCACCCCGCGCTCGGACCACCCCGCGCTCAGTCCCACTCCAGGCCGCCGCGCCGCCACACGTAGGCGTACGCGACGAAGACGGTGGCGATGAACAGGAGCATCTCGACCAGCCCGAAGATCCCCAGGGCGTCGAAGGTCACCGCCCAGGGGTAGAGGAAGACGATCTCGATGTCGAAGACGATGAAGAGCATCGCCGTCAGGTAGTACTTGATCGGGAACCGACCGCCGCCCACGGGCTGCGGTGTCGGCTCGATGCCGCACTCGTACGCCTCCAACTTGGCCCGGTTGTAGCGCTTGGGGCCGGTGAGTGAGGCCATCACGACGGAGCCGACCGCGAACGCCGCCGCGATGGCACCGAGTACGAGGATCGGCGCGTAGGCATTCATAGCCCCCGCTCCCTCCGTCCAGTCGTCCTTGACTGCAGATCGGAACCGGCGGGTCACACAGAGGTGAACCCGCGTTCCAGTTCCCGAGATCCACCTCATGTGAGGCAGTTCACAAAGCCTGGAACGAGCGCATCCTATGCCCGTCGGCTTGTGATCTGCGACACGCAGTTCACGGTCACCTTTGTGATCTACGACACCCTTCGAATGGGGTCGAATAGGAACATGCCCAGATTTGTCGACGCAAAGCAGTCAAATGATCACAAGCAGTCGCATTTACTTGTGAAGCGGCAGGTCAGGAGCGTGTTCCTATATCAACTATGCGTCGGTCTGAGCAAATTTCCAGGCGTCATGTTGACGTGTTATAGAGGCTCACTCGCAGGGGTGGCGGGGGTCCGAACGCTCGCTTGACCCTTCGTTCACAAGCACGCGAGCTTGTCGTTGAACGGGGTTCCCCTGCCGCTCCCCCAGCCGCCCGATTCCTCCACCGGGCACCTCCACGTGCCGCCTCCGTGCCGCCTCGGTGACGCCTCGGTGCTGCCTCGGTGCCGCCTCGGACAGGCCCGCCTCGGCCCCGCATTTCGAACGGGCCGGGGCGCGCAGGCGGGGGTGCCCGGTGGAGGCGCGCAAGGGAAGGCGCCCAGGGGGAGGCCCGCAGGGCGGGGTGGGGCGCGCAGGGCAGGGTGGGGCGGGCGGGGCGTTGGGCGGGCGGGGCGTTGGGCAGGCGGGGTGCGGACGGCCCCGGGCCCTCGCCTCCGGGCCCTCGCCCCGGGCTGGGGCCGGCTACTGGCGGCCGGCCGCCTGCTCCCAGATCCAGGCCGCGATGCCCACCCGGTTACGGGCTCCGATCTTGCGCTGGATATTGGCGAGGTGGTTCTTCACCGTCCCCGGCGAGATGAACAGCCCCGCGCCGATCTCGGCGTTGGTCGCGCCGTCTGCCACCAGCTCGGCGATCTCCCTTTCCCTCGTGGTCAGTTCCTCCGTCGGGCCGGCTGTCGACTGCGGAGCCGCCGAAGCCGCCTTGGCGCCGCCTCGCCCGGGCACCGGCTCCGCACCCGGGAGTGCCATGTGCCGCAGGAGCCGGACGGTGATCTGCGGGCTGATCAACGCGTCCCCCGCCATCGCCGCCCGGACCGCCTCGATCAGCAGCACCGGCCCCGACCGCTTCAGCAGGAATCCGGCCGCCCCGTGCCGCAGTGCCGTGTGCACGTACTCGTCCAGGTCGAAGGTGGTCACCACGATCACCTTGCACTGGTCGGCCAACTGCCGTGTGACCTCCAGACCGTCGAGCTTCGGCATCCGGATGTCCGCGAGCACCACGTCCGGCCGCAGCCTCCTGGCCTCCTGCACCGCAGCGGCACCGTCTGCCGCCTCCGCCACCACCACCATGTCCGGCTGAACGTCCAGGATCATCCGGAACGCACTGCGCACATCCGCCTGGTCGTCCGCGATCAGGATCCGAATCGGCCCTGTGCCGCTGCCCATCTCCGTACCTCCCCGCTCCCCGTCCCGCCTCGGCTCCTACGCACCCGTCGGCCCCGCACCGGCCGCCTCCAGTGGCAGCACCGCCGTCACCCGCCAGGCCTCCCGCTCGTGCGGGCCGGCTTCCAGCGAACCTCCGAGGGCCTCGACCCGGGCCGCCAAGCCCGGCAGGCCGCTGCCGCCGCCCCGGCGCGGCCGCCCTGCCGGACCCGGCGCCCGACCGTCGTTGGTCACCGTCAGTTCCAGCCCTCCGCCGCTGCGGCGGGCCCGGATCTCGATCTCCCGCGCGGCCGGAGCATGCCGCCGGACATTGGTCAGGGACTCGACCACGATCCGGTGGACGGTGCCCTCCACCTCGCGCGGCACCGGCTCCTCCGGCAGCTCCAGACGGACCTCGGCTCCACCCGTCGCGGTGAACCGCTCGGCCACCTCGGCGAGTTCGGCGAGTCCGGGCTGCGGACCACGACCTCCGCTCTCCTCGCTGCGCAGCAGCTGTACCGTCCGGTCCAGCGAGGCCAGCGCCCGCTGCCCGGCCTGCTCTATTCGCTGGAACATCTCCGCCGCCCGGGCCGGATCGATCCCGGCCAGGTAGGCCCCCGCCTGGGCCTGGGCGACCATGCCGCTGACATCGTGCGCCACGAAGTCGTGCAGGTCGTGGGCCAGCTCCAGCCGCTGCGCCCGCCTGGCCTCGGCCACCGCCTTGTTGCGCACCTCGTCCAGGCCCCGCAGGTAGAGCCCGATCAGCACGGCCGGCAGGGAGAGCATCGATCCGAACCCGAAGAGCGTGAGCGTGTCCGCGGGCCCCTCGATGAACACGAACCGGGACGGCCAGAGGGCGACCGCTCCGCAGGCCGTCCAGGCGGCCGCCGCACACCACGGGCCGTCCTCGGCGCGCAGGCCGACGACCACCGACAGCAGCAGAACGGCCAGCTCCACCAGGCCCAGCAGCCCGGCCCAGCGCTGCCCCTCCACCCAGCGGCCGAGGAACCAGACGGCGACCGTGACCGCGACCGATGCCGCCCCGAGCGCCATGGTCACGGCCGCCGCCCCGTACCGCCGCCGCACCGGCCAGGCGATCGGCGCCAGGACCAGGACGACCCCGGAAAGGATCTGAGTCATCGTCACCACCTCCCTCGGCTCCTCGACTGCCGTCACATTACGACGCCGCCCATGCGTCGCGCCTGTGCCGATCGGCATATTTCAAAGGCGGGTTGAGCAGGAGGAACAGCCCGATCGGCATCTGCCGCCAACCCCTGGCGGGGCTCCAGTCTTGAGTCGTCGCACCGGCCACGGAGGCCGGAGCCGAAGGGAGTCCACCACCATGTCGAAGCTCGTGATCAACGCCCGCGGCACCACCCACCGGGCCGCGGCGGCCGCCCCGGACGTCCCGCCCGCACCGCGCTGGGCCCGGCTCGCCGCCAAGGCCGCCGTCCTGACCACCGTCCCCTCGGGGCTGTGGCGGATCGCCTTCGGCTTCGGCGTCCCGGTCGGCTTCAGCGGCGCGACGCTCGCCGCGTACGCCGAGCACCAACCGGGCTGGGGCACGCTCTACTGCGTGGCGCTGAGCGCCCTGGCCGAGTCGCTGGCCTTCCTGACCCTGGGCCTGGTCCGGCCCTGGGGGCTGGTGGCGCCCCGGTGGATACCGCTGCTGGGCGGCCGTCGGGTCCGGCCACTCGCCGCGATCGTCCCGGCGTTGCTGGGCTCGGTGATCCTCACCTCCCTCGGTACGACCGCGCTCCTCGGCGGTTGGGCCCGCAACCTGGCCGAACCGGATTCTCCGCGCGGTCTCGCCGGCGTGGTGATGACGCTCGCCTACCTGCCCCTGGTCGCCTGGGGCCCGCTGCTCGGTGCGGTCACCCTCGACTACGCCCGCCGGACTCTGTGGCGGCACCGGTGACGAGGGCGGCCGGTCACACCTGGGCCGGCTCCGCGCTCGGCCCTGCCGCATCCCTCCCGCTCGCGCCCTCGCCCTCGTCCTCGTTCCGGATCGGGGCCGGCGCGGGGGCCGTGCGCCGACCCCACTCCGTCGCGACCAGCACCAGGGCTCCGCCGAGCAGGGCGAGCGGGCCCATCCGGTTCCCGGCCAGGGTGATCCCGAAGACGGCGGCCCACAACGGCTCGGTGCCGAGCAACAGGCTCACCCGCGAGGGCGACGTGGCCCGCACGGCCCACATCTGGACGAAGAAGGCGAACAGAGTGCAGAACAAGGACAGATGCAGCAGCCAGGCCCACTGGCCGGCTCCGTACGAACGGGCGACCGTCCACGGCGCAGGACCGACCGACAGCGCGACGACGGAGAACACGCCGGTGGCCACGGCGAGTTGGACCCAGGTGACGGCGAGCATGTCGGTGTCGCGGACGGCTCGGGTGCGGGCCATCGCGAGGACGTACGCCGAGCGGACGAGGGCGGCGCCCAGCACCAGCAGATCTCCGAGCGTCGGAGGGCGCAGCCCGCCGTCGCCGGTGAGCAGGGCGACACCGAGGACGGCCAGCCCGGCGGCCGCGAGGAAGGCCTTCGGTGGTGCGGTCCGGCCGAGGGCGCTCTCGCCGAGCGGGGTGAGCACCATGGCGAGGCTGATGATCAGTCCGGCGTTGGTCGCGGAGGTGTGCACGGCTCCGTAGGTCTCCAGCAGGAAGATCCCGCTGAGCACCAGCCCCAGTGCGGCACCGCCGAGCCACTCGGCACGGCTCAGCCTCCGCAGGGCGCGCCAGGCGACCATCCCGAGCAGCGGCAGCACCAGCCCGAACCGCAGCACGAGCATCGCCACGACCGTCCCGGGCTCGGCCACGCGCTGGACAGCGAGGAAGCTCGATCCCCACACCACGGCCACGAGCAGGACCGGAAGATCACGAAGGACCGACGAGGACGAACCCTCGGGCAGGTCGGACAGGGAGGCTGACATGCGAAAGATCCCTCCGAACGGACGGAACCGGCGGGCGCGAGTACCGTACGGCGTCGGACGGACCCAAAAGCCGGGCGGAGAGCCCGGCGGTGGACGAGGTGGAGCGTGGAGCAAAGGTGCGCCATCCTCGCGCACCGGGCCGCCGATGATCAATGCCCCGCGCGGGCACCGATGGGTCGGGCGACGAGCAGGTGGCCGCGGCGGGCGGGCAGGCTCTGCTCGTAATGCAACTTGAGTCGCATTACGATGAGCACGGCGCGACCGTCACGCCACAGCAATCCCTGACGCGACCGGAGTCGACTTTGACTGAGGCCACCCACCCCGCGCCGGAACCCCGCGCCCCCACCCCGCGCCCGGGCGGCCGCAGCGCCCGGGTCCGGGCGGAGGTGGTCGCCGCGACGCTCGCCGAAGTCACCGAGAAGGGGTACGACGGCCTCACCGTCGAGGCGGTCGCCACCCGCTCCGGCGCCCACAAGGCGACCCTCTACCGACGCTGGGGCGGAGTGGACGGCCTGGTCGCCGACGCCCTGACCGCCTCCGCCGACCAGCCCTGGCCCCTGCCCGACACCGGAGACCTCCAGCAGGACCTCCGCCGGATCACCCAGGAGGTGTTCAGCGTCTTCACCGACCCGGAGCTCGGCCCCACACCGATAGCGCTGATCTCCGCCGCCCAGCGCTCGGACGCCGGCGCGGCCGCCCTCCGCGCCTTCTTCGCGGCCCGGCACCGCCAGACCGCCGAGGTGGCCGAACGGGCCGTCGCCCGGGGCGAGCTCCCCACGGGGACGGACGGCGCCGAGGTGGTCCGGGCCGCCACCGCACCGCTCTACTACCGCCTGTTCGTCTCCGGCGAGCCCCTGGACGCCCGCACCGCCGAGCGGGCCGCCGACGCCGCGGCCCTGGCCGCGCGCGCAGGGCTCTTCACCACCACCGCGACCACCACGACCACCACGGAACGGAACTGACAAACCATCACACCACTGCCGCCCGAGGAGCCACGGCCGCCCCAACCCCTACCGCATCCCCATCCGGCCGTGGATGATGCACCCATGACAACCCCGCCGTCCACCACTCCCCGGAAGGTCCGTCACGTGAAGCGCACGCACTGGGCGCTGGTCGCCGCCGCCACCGTCCTCCCGCTCGTGGCGAGCACCGGCACCGCCGTCGCGGACGCCCCCGCGGCCGGCACCCCCACCGCCGGCTGCACCTACACACCGGCCGTCCCGGCCGACAACTTCAAGGGCATCCCGGTGTTCGACGCCAAGAAGGCGGCGAAGCCCTACCGCGCGACACTGCGGACCAGCCAGGGCCAGATCACCTTCGAGGCGCTGACCGACAAGGCGCCCTGCACCACCTTCTCGTTCCGGTTCCTCGCCGAGCACGACTACTTCGACCGCAGCCACTGCCACCGCCTCACCACCCAGCGGATCTACGTCCTCCAGTGCGGCGACCCGACCGGCACGGGCAGCGGCGGTCCGGGCTACTCCTTCCCGGACGAGAACCTGACCGGCGCCACCTACCCGGCCGGAACCGTGGCCATGGCCAACGCCGGCCCGAACACCAACGGCAGCCAGTTCTTCTTCGTCTGGAAGGACACCAAGCTCTCCCCCGCCTACACGCCCTTCGGCCGGATCACCGCCGGACTGGACGTGCTCCAGAAGATCGCCGCCGGCGGCGAGGACGACCAGAACAACCCGGGCGACGGCTTCCCCACGCTCCCGGTGAACATCCGCAACGTGAAGATCAGCGCCCGCTGACCGGGCGGGCCGGACAGCCCCGGCCCGCCACCCGCCGTCCCCCGCTCCCCACTCCCGTACGGTGGCAGCACCAACGACACCGCAACGGGAGCAGGAGCAGCACCGCATGGACAGCCGGATCTGGGAGAGCGTCGACCACCTGGTCGCATGGCTTGACGAGCAGAGCACGCAGTCGCCCCAGGAGGAACGACTGCTGCGGATCCTCAAGCTCTCCGAGGAGATCGGCGAGGTCGGTGCGGCGGTGGTCGGTGCCACCGGCCAGAACCCGCGCAAGGGAGTCACCCACACCTGGGAGGACGTCCAGCACGAGCTCTGCGACGTCGTCTTCTCCGCCCTCGTCGCCCTGAGGACCCTCACCCCCGACGCGGCCCGGGTCTTCGCCGAGCGCCTCGCCTACGTCGAACAGCGCTCCACCGCCTCCCGGCGGGCGCCGGAGGAACCCCCGGCGGTCGACGGGGCATAGGCGACGCCCCCGTCGGAGGCACGCCGTCCCCTCGGGTCAGGCCTCCTCCTGGCCCGGACGGGCCAGACACCCGACCGGACCGGGCGCCGAACGGGACCAGGCGCCCGGCCGAACCCGGCACCGGACACGACCAGGCACCCGGCCGGGTCGGGCACCCGATCCGGGTCAGGCGTTCGGCGCGACCCTGGCGAGGCCGTTGATCACGCGGTCCATCGCGTCGCCGCCCTGCGGGTCGGTGAGGTTGGCGAGCAGCTTGAGGGTGAAGCGCATCAGCATCGGGTGGGTGAGGCCGCGCTGGGTGGCGATCTGCATCACCTTGGGGTTGCCGATGAGCTTCACGAAGGCGCGGCCCAGCGTGTAGTAGCCGCCGTACACGTCCTTGAGGATGCGCGGGTAGGCCTGGAGGGCGCGCTCGCGGCCGCCGTCGGTGACCCGGGCGAGGGCCTGCACGATGACCCCGGCGGCGATCTGGCCGGATTCCATCGCGTAGGCGATGCCCTCGCCGTTGAAGGGGTTGACCATGCCGCCCGCGTCGCCGACCAGCAGCAGGCCGCGGGTGTAGTGCGGCTGCCGGTTGAAGGCCATCGGCAGTGCGGCGCCGCGGATCGGCTCGGTCATGTTCTCGGGGGTGTAGCCCCACTCCTCCGGCATGCCGGCGCACCAGGCCTTGAGCACCTCGCGCCAGTCCAGCTCGCCGAAGGCCGGCGAGGAGTTGAGGATGCCGAGGCCGACGTTGGAGGTGCCGTCGCCCATGCCGAAGACCCAGCCGTACCCGGGCAGCAGCTTGCGCTCGCTGCCGCGGGTGTCCCACAGCTCCAGCCAGGACTCCAGGTAGTCGTCGTCGTGGCGCGGCGAGGTGAAGTAGGTGCGGTAGGCGACGCCCATCGGGCGGTCCTCGCGCCGGTGCAGACCCATGGCGAGGGAGAGGCGGGTGGAGTTGCCGTCGGCGGCGACCACCAGCGGGGCCCGGAAGGTGACCGGCCGCTTCTCGTCGCCGAGCTTGGCGGTGACGCCGACGATCCGGCCGGTGCGCTCGTCCAGGACCGGCCCGCTGACGTTGCAGCGCTCGTAGAGCCGCGCGCCGGCCTTCTCGGCCTGACGGGCGAGCAGCTCGTCGAAGTCGGCGCGCTTGCGCACCAGGCCGTAGTCGGGGAAGGAGGACAGCTCGGGCCAGTCCAGCTCCAGCCGGACACCGCCGCCGATGATGCGCAGGCCCTTGTTGTGCAGCCAGCCGTTCTCGGTGGAGACGTCGATGCCCATGTCCACCAGCTGCTTGGTGGCACGCGGGGTCAGGCCGTCGCCGCACACCTTCTCGCGCGGGAAGGCGGTCTTCTCCAGCAGCAGCACGTCCAGCCCGGCCTGGGCCAGGTAGTACGCGGTGGTGGAGCCGGCCGGGCCCGCGCCGACCACGATGACGTCGGCCGTGCTCTCCACGGGGCTGTCCGGCTTCGTCAGATCGGCTGCGGTCTCGGACACGTGGACACACTCCTGGAACTGCGGCTGGGGGACGGCGGCTCTGTCTCCGGCAGTCTAGTTCCGCTCACGTCACCGGATGCGCCCCCGCCCCCGACCGCCGGACCCGAGCCGCGGTCCCGAGCCGCACCGATCGAGCCGCACCGATCGAGCCGCGGCACCCGGAGCCGTGACACCCGGGCCCGGGGCCCGCGCCCGGATCGGTCGGGGCCGGATCGGTCGGGGCCGGATCAGCCGAGCCCGGCTACGCGATCTTGTAGGCCCGGTGCAGCGCGACGATCCCGCCGGTCAGGTTCCGCCAGGCGACCTTCGACCAGCCGTTGTCCTGGAGCCTGGTGGCCAGCCCGGGCTGGTCCGGCCAGGCCCGGATGGACTCGGCGAGGTAGACGTACGCGTCCGGGTTGCTGCTGACGGCGGTGGCCACCGGCGGCAGCGCGCGCATCAGGTACTCGGTGTAGACCGTCCGGAACGGCGTCCAGGTCGGGGTGGAGAACTCGCAGATCACCAGCTTGCCGCCGGGCTTGGTGACCCGCAGCATCTCGCGCAGCCCCGCGTCGGTGTCCTGGACGTTGCGCAGCGCGAAGGAGATCGTCACCGAGTCGAAGGTGTCGTCCGCGAACGGCAGCCGGGTGGCGTCGCCGGCGGTGAGCGCCAGCTCGGGGTGGCGGCGCTTGCCCTCGGCGAGCATGCCGACCGAGAAGTCGCACGGGACGACCTCGGCCCCGGCCTCGGCGAAGGGCAGCGAGGAGGTGCCGGTGCCGGCCCCGAGGTCGAGCACGAGGTCCCCCGGCCCGGCGGCCACCGTCTCGGCCACCGCCCGGCGCCAGGCACGGGCCTGGCCGAGGGAGAGCACGTCGTTGGTGCGGTCGTACTTGGCCGCGACGTCGTCGAACATGGCGGCGACTTCGTGCGGCTGCTTGTCCAGAGAGGCTCGGGTCACGCCCCCATTGTTCACCCTCGCACGGACGCCCCGACCAACGGGGCACACCGACCCGGAGCCGAACCCGGCCGAACCCCGGCCCGGGCCCGCGGGCCCGGGGCCGAACGCCGGGCCCAAGGTCGGACCCGGCCCGCGCCCGACGTCGAGCAGCCGCCCACCCGTACCGGGCGCGTCCCACCCGTACCGGGCACGGCCGGTCAGTGCTGAGCGCGCCGCCCGCCCGCGCGGCGCCGCCGACGCGACCGCTTGCCGTGCGTTATCGCGGGCATCCCGTCCGCCAGCGCCCCCGTCGCCAGTGCGAGGTTGGCGGCCAGCTTCCCCTGCCCGCCGCGGAGCGCGAGGGCCTTGTGATGCCGTCGGATGCGCAGCACGCAGATGACGAAGAGCACGACGGCCACCGGCACGCTGAACCGGGCCAGGCCCACGCCGACGGGCTGCGGGTAGGTGTCGCCGCAGATCCGCACCGCGCCCGGGTCGTCGGCGGCGTGCTCCAGGCAGATCCTGTCGCCGAGCTTGGCGCTGTCCGAGAGCGGCAGCGCGGCCGCGGTGTGCGGCTCCCCGCCGGCCCGGTAGCTGACGGCGCTGTAGGTGCCGCCGCCGGTCGGGAGCTGGGTGACGACCCCCTCGACTCTCACCGGGTGCGCCTCGATCCGGTCGGCCTGGTCGGCCTGGCGCCAACCGAGCAGGCACATGCCGACGGCCAGCACGGCGCTGAGCACGGCGGCGAGGTACCAACCACGGCCCATCCGCGGGGTGCGCGGCGGGGGAACGGTCGCGGTTTGCATGGTTCCTGTCCTGGCTTGCCTTCGGGGCCGGGGACACGGCCCCGCCGCCCGCGGGCGCGGGCAGTGGTGTGGTGAGGGTACGGAGTGAGCTGTCCGGGATCGTATCCGCTGGCGGGCCCTCAGGTCACGATGAAGGGACAATCACTCTCCGGCACCGGCACCGGAGTTCGGGTGCACACGAAGGAAGTCCCGTTCGCCACAAGGAAATCCGGCTACTGACGAGTACGTCACACCCGCCGTGACGACCGTCTCACCGTCGGCGGTACACCAACCGCCCGCCCAGCACCGTGGCCAGGCACCCACCCGCCGCCGGCTCCGCGCCCGCCGCCGCGCCCGCACCCGTACCAGCGCCCACGTCCGCGCCCGACACGGCTTTCGCGCCCCCGCCCCCGATCCCGCCCCCTGCGACCGCGAACACCGCGAAGTCCGCCCGCCGCCCGGCCGCCACCCGCCCGTACACGGCCTCCGCGAGCGGCAGGACGGCCAGCGGGTCCAGCGGCCCCGCGCCCTCGCCGCCCGGCCCTCCTGACGAACCGGCCGGACCAGTAGAGGCAGCAGAACCGGCGGAAGCGGACGACCCGGGCAGTCCCACGACCCCCGACCGCGCCACCGCCGTCCGCACCGAGGCCCGCTCGAAGGGCCCGGCCACCGCCGTCACCCCGTACCCGAGCATCCGCTGGAGCCCCCGCCGTGCGCTGGCCCCGCACCGCGCCTCGTCCGTGGACCCGGCCAGCCCGTCCGCCACCGGCTCGACGCCGACCTCCTCCCGGGGATCGGGGTGGTACGCCCGTTCCAGCAGCCGGTGTCCGTACGGATTGCGCAGCCCGGGGGTGAGCACGGCCGCGCCCCAGTCCCGCACCCGCGCGCCCGGGTGGGCGGCCGCCAGCTCCCCGTACGGCCCGACCGCCTCCACCAGCTCGCCACGCACCACCACCGCCCCGTCGGCGATGGACGGGGCGGTGGGGTCGGCCGGGTCGGGCAGCACGAACGCCGCCCGGTGCAGAGTCAGCACAACAGCGCCTTCGACTTCGACAGCAACGCCGGCGGCAACGCCAACGCCAGCGGAAACGGCAACGGCACCAGGGACACCGGCATCAACGACACCGGCACGGGAAGGGCCAGGAGGAGGGGCCAGGAGGAGAGGAGAAGAAGGGGACTCAGCTGTCCAGGATCTTCAGCTCGGGGTGCGCGGTGCCGCCCTCGATCGCCGTGGAGGCGATGTGCGAGGCGACGCGCGGGTCGACCGGGTCGTTGGCCGGGTCGTCCAGCACCCGCAGGTGCTCGTAGGTGGTCGAGCGCTGCGCCGGGACGCGGTCGGCGGCCCGGATGAGGTGGATCAGCTCGGTGAGGTTGGAGCGGTGCTTGGCACCCGCCGCCGAGACGACGTTCTCCTCCAGCATGACGGACCCGAGGTCGTCCGCACCGTAGTGCAGCGACAGCTGGCCGGCCTCCTTGCCGGTGGTGAGCCAGGAGCCCTGGATGTGGGCGACGTTGTCGAGGAACAGGCGGGCGATCGCGATCATCCGCAGGTACTCGAAGACGGTGGCCTGGGTCGAGCCCTTCAGGTGGTTGTTCTGCGGCTGGTAGGTGTACGGGATGAAGGCCCGGAAGCCGCCGGTGCGGTCCTGCACGTCGCGGATCATCCGCAGGTGCTCGATCCGCTCGGCGTTGGTCTCGCCGGTGCCCATCAGCATGGTGGAGGTGGACTCCACGCCGAGGCCGTGGGCGATCTCCATGATCTCCAGCCAGCGCTCGCCGGACTCCTTCAGCGGGGCGATCGCCTTGCGCGGCCGCTCCGGCAGCAGCTCGGCGCCGGCGCCGGCGAAGGAGTCCAGGCCGGCCTTGTGGATCCGGGTGATGGCCTCCTCGACGGAGACGCCCGAGATCCGCGCCATGTGCTCGACCTCGGAGGCGCCGAGCGAGTGGATCACCAGCTGCGGGAAGTCGGCCTTGATCGCCGAGAACGCCCGCTCGTAGTACTCCACGCCGTAGTCCGGGTGGTGGCCGCCCTGGAACATGATCTGGGTGCCGCCGAGCTCAACCGTCTCGGCGCAGCGGCGCAGGATCTCGTCGAGCTCGCGGGACCAGCCCTTGTCGCTCTTCGGCGGCACGTAGAAGGCGCAGAACTTGCACGCCGTCACGCAGACGTTGGTGTAGTTGATGTTGCGCTCGATGATGTACGTCGCGATGTGCTCGGTACCCGCGTAGCGACGGCGGCGCACCGCGTCGGCGGCGGAGCCGAGCGCGTGCAGCGGCGCCGAGCGGTAGAGCTCCAGCGCCTCCTCCGGGGTGATCCGGTCACCGGCGGTGGCGCGGTCGAGCACGGCCTTCAGGTCGGTGCTGGACGCATCGAGGGTGGTCGCTGCGAGCTCGGTCACCTGGCGGCCTTCTCTCTCTCAAGTGCTACTCGGGTACGGCCGAACCAGCCTACGCCAGCACATTCCGCCGCCCGCGTCAGCCCGCTGAACTGCGCTCGGGCCGCCCCGGGCCGCGCACGGGCGACCCCTGTACCGCGACCGGACCACGCCCGGAACACGCCGGGACCATGCCCGGACCACGCCCCGGCCGGTCCCCGCCGCATCCCTCAGCCGTCGGCCCCGCCGGCCACGCCAGCCCCGTCGGTCCTGCGCATCGTGCCGGCCGGGTTCCCGGCCGGCGGGTCGGCGGAGGCGAAACGGATCGTCCCGTCGGACTGCAGGGTGAGCGTCTCCGCGTTGGAGCCGCCGGTGCAGGCGCCGGGGATCGAGGAGCGGACCAGTCGGGACTGGAACACCAGCTTGGTGGCGGAGGCCGACTTGAGGGTCCAGGCGCCCTCGCAGCTGATCGAGAGCAGCCCGGAGACGGCGTTGCGGCTGGTGGTGCTCTCCTGGCCGATCGCCGCCGGACGGACGGTGAGCGTGGTGGTCCCGCCGGGCAGCCCCTTGTCGGTGACCATGTCCCCGCTCCAGGTGCCCAGGAAGGCGGCTGGCACCACGCTCGGCCCGCCCGTCCCGGGCGGCACCGCACCCGGGGCGGACGCCGTCCCGCTCCCCGGAGCGCCGGAGGCCGAGGTGGACCCGGAGGTGCCGGCGCCGCCCGGCGGGACGGCCCGGCCCGGGTCGGCGGACGCCTCCGGCAGCGGCGCCGCCGTGGGGCCCGACACCGCCGGTTCGGCCCGGTGCAGCCACCCGTACAGCCCGTACCCGCCGCCCCCGAGCAGCACGAGCACCGCCGCGACCGCCGCCGCGTTCCGGGCCCGCCGCGGCCGCGCCCCCTGCGCGGTCCCGTCCCGGACGGGACCGCTCAACGGCGGGTGCTCCCCCGTACCCTGCGGCCCGCCCGCGGACACGAAGGTCGGTGTCCGCACCGCCTCGGCCGAGGCCCCGGAGGCACCGGAGGCACCCGCGTCCGCGCCCACCCCGCCCGGAACCGCTTCCCCCGCTTTCCCCGCTTCCCCCGGCTCCCCGTCCAGGTCCAGGTCCAGCAGTTCCACCGCGCTGCGTCCCACCCCCGCCGCCAGTTCCCCCGGCAGCCAGCCGCCCTGGGCCAGCCGGGCGGCGGCCGTGCCGTCCGGGTCCAGCCGGGCGCGCAGCTGCCGCGGGGTGGGCCGGGCGGCCGGGTCCTTGGCCAGGCAGCCGAGGACGATCCCGCGCAGCGGCTCGGGCAGCCCGGCCACGTCCGGCTCCTCGTGCAGCACCCGGTAGAGCAGCACGGCCGCGCTGACCCCTTCGCCGAAGGGGTGGACGCCGGTGGCGGCGAAGGCGAGGACGGCGCCGAGCGAGAAGACGTCCCCGGCCGGCCCGACCGCCTGCCCGTTCGCCTGCTCGGGTGACATGAAGCCGGGCGACCCGACCACGTAACCGGAACGGGTGAGGCCGCCCGCGGCGTCGAGGGCCCGGGCGATCCCGAAGTCGATCAGCCGCGGTCCGTCCAGGGTGAGCAGCACGTTGGACGGTTTGACGTCCCGGTGCACCAGGCCGAGTCCGTGGACGTGGACCAGGGCCTCGGCGAGCCCGACGCCGAGCGAGCGCACGGCCGGCTCGGGCAGCGGCCCGTACGTCCGGACGGCGTCGCCGAGCGCGGGGCCCGCCACGTAGCCGGTGGCGACCCAGGGGCGTGCGCCCTCGGTGTCGGCGTCCAGCACGGGCGCGGTCCAGGCGCCGCCGACCCGCCGGGCGGCGGCGACCTCCTGCCGGAAGCGGGCGCGGAACTCGGCGTCGTCCGTGAGCTCCGACCGCACCACCTTGACGGCGACGGTGCGCCCGCCGGCCGTCCGGCCGAGGTAGACCCGGCCCATTCCGCCCGAGCCGAGCCGCCGCAGCAGCCGGTAGCCGCCCACCTGGCGCGGATCGTCCGACCCCAGTGCCCGCATCCCGCACGCTCCCCTCGCCCTCGCACGCGCGCTCCGCCGACCGCCCATCGGACGCGCCTCGGGTGCAGACCGTACCGGGCCGGGCGGTGCTCCGCCCGGCCCTCGGGCCTGTCTTCACCCTTCCGCCCGCGCGGCGGCGCCGGTCGTACGAAGACGGACGCGGGCCCGCGAACAGGTGCGGGAACCCGCAGCCGGACGGCGCCCCTACGTCCCCTACCTCTCCCTACATCCCCTGCTGCATCCCCAGCGGCAACGCCGCCGGCTCCAGCAGCCGCACCGCGACGTCGGAGGCGAACCCGCTGTCGTGCGCGACCCGCCGGGCGAACTCCGTGACGCCGGCCAGCTGCCGCTCGCCGAGCGAGAAGTCGAGCGCCTCGCTGAAGTACCGCTCCAGCACGTCCGCCCCGAAGGCCTCCCAGCGGGCGGCCTGTTCGGCGACCTTGCCGGCCTCCACCAGCGACAGGTCGCGGGACTCCAGGAAGGCCCGGTGCACCGCGGCGGTCAGTTCCGGGGCGCGCTCGGCGAACTCGCGCCGCACCGCCCAGACCGCGAAGACGAAGGGCAGGCCGGTCCACTCCTTCCACATCTCGCCGAGGTCGTGGACGGTCAGCCCGAGGTCGGCGGCCTGCCCCAGGTAGGCGCGCAGGGCCGGGTCGCCGATCAGGACGGCGGCGTCGGCCTCGGCGAGCATCGCGCTGAGGTCCGGCGGGCAGCTGAAGTAGTCCGGGCGCACGCCCTCGCGCTCCTCCAGGAGCAGCCGGGCGAGCCGTACGGAGGTGCGGCTGGTGGAGCCGAGGGCGACCCGGCGGCCGTCGAGGTCGGCGAGCGGCACCTTGCTCACGATCAGGCAGGACATCACCGGGCCGTCGCTGCCGACCGCGATGTCCGGCAGGACCAGCAGGTCGTCCGCGTTGCGCAGGTACTCCACGCAGGTGATCGGGCCGATGTCCAGGGTGCCGTCGACGAGCTGGTCGCTCAGCTTCTCCGGGGTGTCCTTGGTGAGGTCCAGATCGAGCAGGTTCCCGGTCCTGGCGAGTCCCCAGTAGAGGGGTACGCAGTTCAGGAACTGAATGTGGCCGACCCGGGGCCTGACCGGTGTGTTCTCCTGGGGCTCCCGCGTCCGCGCGTCCGGTGTCCGTGCCTCCGGTGCTGCCACTGCGCCGCTCCCTTGCTGTTCGTGCCTCCCCGCAGCGTATGCCTGCTGTTCGCGGCGGCTCGCACCGGCCGTCCGACACGCCCTCCCGCCCCGTCGACGCCCCGTCGACGCGGCGTCGACGCGGCATCGACGCGCCTTTCCACGCCCGCTCCGGCCCTTACGACACGCGCCTTCCACGCCTCAAGTGACCTCTGGTCGTCACAGCGGCCGCATGCTAGCGTTGCCCTCAGTTGCAGTTTGATTCCCCTTGCAGTACTTGAAGCCTGCGGAGCATGTAACCGCAGGCTTTTTGTAGTTTTTCAGCAATATCGAAAAATTTCGGACACGTCCGGAGGCAGGGCGATCAGCGCAGCGGACCGGGTGTCACACGGTGTGGCCCCCGACACGCATCGCAAGGAGAACGGCATGGCTCAGGGAACCGTCAAGTGGTTCAACGCTGAGAAGGGCTTCGGCTTCATCGCCCAGGATGGCGGCGGCCCCGACGTCTTCGTTCACTACTCCGCCATCAACGCGAACGGCTTCCGTTCGCTGGAGGAGAACCAGACGGTCACCTTCGACGTCACCCAGGGCCCGAAGGGCCCGCAGGCGGAGAACGTCACCGCTGTCTGACCATCCTCTGATGTTCTGATCGCTCGGGACCCGTACGGGTCCGCCGGCGGCTCCCGACAGCCGCCACCATGAGCACAAGAGCAGTACCCAAGGGGGCCCGCCGGTCGGCGGGCCCCCTGCCTTTTCGAAAGCCCGTCCCGGGGCGGAAGTTCGGGCACGGAGCGAAGGAATGCGGAAAGGGCCCTCTCCCGTCACCGGGAGAGGGCCCTTTCCGTCATGGCGGTCGAACGTCCCCTCTGGCGTTCGACCGCACGTTCTGCCTCCGCGTCAGGCCGCGACCGGGGTCGCGCCGCCCTGGCCGGCGGCGACGGCCGGCTCCGGGGCCTCGTCGTACAGGTCCCCGGACGGGTTGTTGTACGCGGCGACGTCCAGGATCTTCTCCCGGGCGGCGACCACGATCGGCACGACGACCTGGCCGGCGACGTTGGTCGCGGTGCGCATCATGTCCAGGATCGGGTCGATGGCGAGCAGCAGGCCGACGCCCTCCAGCGGCAGGCCCAGCGTGGACAGGGTCAGCGTCAGCATGATGATCGCGCCGGTGAGGCCCGCGGTGGCGGCCGAGCCGACCACCGAGACGAAGGCGATCAGGATGTAGTCCTTGATGCCCAGCTCGATGTTGAAGACCTGGGCGACGAAGATCGCGGCGACGGCCGGGTAGATCGAGGCGCAGCCGTCCATCTTGGTGGTGGCGCCGAACGGCACGGAGAAGGACGCGTACTCGCTCGGGACGCCGAGGCGCTCGGTGACGCGGCGGGTGACCGGCAGGGTGCCGACCGAGGAGCGGGAGACGAAGGCCAGCTGGATCGCGGGCCAGGCGCCCTTGAAGAAGTGCAGCGGGTTGAGCCCGGCGGCGAAGCGCAGCACCAGCGAGTAGACGACGAACAGCACCAGCGCGCAGCCGAGGTAGATGTCCAGGGTCAGCGTGGCGAAGGGCTTCAGCAGGTCCCAGCCGTACTTGGCGACGGACTTGCCGATCAGGCCGAGGGTGCCGAGCGGGGAGAGCCGGATGACCCACCACAGCGCGGTCTGGGTCAGCTCCAGCACGGACTCGCTGAGCTTGAGGACCGGCTCGGCCTTGGCGCCGAGCTTGAGGATCGCCGCGCCGACCACGACCGCCAGGAAGACGATCTGGAGCACGTTCACCTTGGTGAAGGAGTCGACGATGTTGGTCGGGAAGATCCCGGTCAGGAAGTCGATCCAGGTGCCCTTGGAGTCGAGCGCCTTGAGGCCCTCGGTCTTCAGGTTGGTGCCCTCGCCCGGGTTGGTCAGCAGACCCAGGCCGATGCCGATGCCGACCGAGATCAGCGAGGTGATCATGAACCAGAGCAGCGTGCGGGTGGCCAGGCGGGCCGCGTTGGTGACGTTGCGCAGGTTGGCGACGCTCACCACGATCGCGGTGAACACCAGCGGCGGGACGGCCAGCTTGAGCAGCTGGACGAAGATCTTGCCGATGGTCTCCAGGGTGGTGGCCAGCCAGGAGATGTCGGCGGCGCGGGCCAGGTAGCCGAGGCCGACGCCGAGCACGAGGCCGGCGACGATCTGCACCCAGAAGGGCGTCTTGCGGATGCGGGCGAGCACGGACGGCGACGAGGTCGCCTCGGGCGCTGTGGACATGGGGGAGCGTCTCCGGGGAGGGCGTTGCTGACGGTGAGGTGGGGGCGGAGCGGGCGGCACGGCGCGGGGCCGGACGGGAGGGTCGGGCCCCCGGTCAGGGGCGTGCCGCCGCGGTACAGCTCAGGGCAGCACAGCGCATGGCGCGACAAGGGCGCGGGCTGTCCACAGCACCGGTCAGAGCACACGGGCGGGCGGCGGCGGGCAGGGGGCCCGGGCCGTGCATCCGCAGTGCGTCTGAGGCTGTCATGGCCGATACGTTAGCAGTAAAGGTTTGAGATGTTCAAAGTACTTGTTTGAGGTCACGCAGCGCACACGCCTCCCGAGGCCCGCCATCGGCCCGAACTCCGGACACGAACGAAGCTGACGCCCCATCAGGCCTGCTCGGCGACCCGATTGACCGCTGAGCAGTTATACGTATAACTTTGACGGCGTCCCTGCCCCTGCCTGCCCAACCGGAGAGGACGGCCGATGGGCTACCTCGCCCTGCTCCGTGCCCCGCACGTCACCCGCCTGCTGCTCGGCACCCTGCTCGGCCGCCTGCCCGCCGGCATGACCGCCCTCGTCATCGCCCTCGCCCTGCGCGACGCCGGGGTGACGTACGGCCGGGTCGGACTGGCCACCTCCGCCTACGCGATCGCCGCCGCCGTCGGCGGCCCGGTGCTCGGCCGGATCGTGGACCGCACCGGACAGCCGCGCGTCCTGCTCGCCTCCGCCGTGGTGGCCGGCGGCGGGTACGCGCTGCTCGCCCTCGCCCCCGGCTCCGCGCTCGGTGCGCCGATCGGGGCCGCGATCGCCGGTCTCGCCATGCCCCCGCTGGAACCCTGCCTGCGCTCGCTCTGGCCGGACGTGGTCGAGGAGAAGCAGCTCGACACCGCGTACGCCTTCGACTCGGCCGCCCAGCAGATCCTCTACGTGGCCGGTCCGCTGGCCGTCGCCACCATCTCCGGGCTGTTCAGCCCGGTCGCCGCACTCTGGGTGGCCGCCGGGCTCGGACTGGCCGGCGCGCTGATCGTCGCCACCGCCGGGCCCGCCCGGGCCTGGCGCGCCCCGGCGCAGGAACGGTCCGCCGGACTGCTCGGGCCGCTGCGCTCCCCCGGACTGGTGCTGCTACTGGTCGGACTGGCCGGGGCCGGCTGGGCGGTCGGCGCGCAGAACGTGCTGTTCATCGCCTACGCCGAACAGCACGTCGGCACGCTGCCCGGCGGCGGAGGCACCCTGCTGGCACTGGCCGCGCTCGGCGGCCTGCTCGGCGCGCTCGCCTACGGCGCGGTCACCTGGCGGCAGACCACGGCCACCCGCACCTGGGTGATGGCCCTCGCGATGGCCGCCTCCTACCTGCCGCTGGTCACCCTGCCCGGGCCGTACCCGATGGCCGCGCTGGCCTTCCTCTCCGGGGTCATGCTGGCCCCGCTGCTGGCGGCGGCCTTCGTCCTGGTCGCCGAACTGGCGCCGACCGGCACCGTCACCGAGGCCTTCGCCTGGCTGGTGACGCTGTTCGCCACCGGCAACTCGCTCGGCTACGCCGTCTCCGGCAAGCTCGCCGAGGACTCGCTGCGCCCGGTGGCGCTGTGCGCGGTGGGCGGGATCGCACTCGGCGGACTGGTGCTCTTCGGCGCCCGGCGCTGGTTCCACCCGGTGCCGCTCGCCCCGGCCGCCCGGCCCGTCCCGGTGGGCTGACCCACCCCCACGAACGACTGCGCCCGCCGGTGGTCTGGCCGACGGGCGCAGTCCTGCCACCGGTGACGGACCGTCACCGCCCGGTCGGGGCCGTACCGGCCGGCGCCGTGGAGGAGCGCAGCACCAGCGAGGTGGCCAGTGGCGCGACCGGCGCCACCCGTTCCCCGCGCAGCAGGGCCGCCAGCGCGGCCGCGCCCGCCCGGCCCAGCTCCTCGCCCGGCAGGTCGACGGTGGTCAGCGGCGGGGCGAGCAGCGCGGCCACCGCGACGTTGTCCATGCCGACCACCGACAGGTCCTCCGGCACCCGCAGCCCCAGCTCGGCGGCGGCCTGGTAGACCCCGGAGGCGACCACGTCGTCGTCGCAGATCACCGCCCGCGGCCGGTCCGCCCGCTCCAGCAGCCGGCCCGCGACGGTCCGCGCGGCCCGGTGGCCGTCGTTCAGACTCACACCCAACTCCACGACGTCCAGGTCGAGTTCACGGACGGCCTGCTCGAAGGCGGCCTGCCGGACCCGGAAGGTGTAGGCGGAGTGGCTGGAGCGCAGCCGGCCGATCCGGCGGTGGCCGAGCGCGGCCAGGTGCTCGACCGCGGCACGCATCCCGCCGGCCACGTCGAGCTCGACGGTCGGCCGCGCCCGGTCGGTGCCGGGGTCGGCGTCCAGGAAGACGGCGGGGGTGTCGGCGGGCAGCTCACCGAGCTGGCTGTCGTCCGGGGAGCAGATCAGCAGGCCGTCGAAGCGGCCGGCGGTGGCGGCCTCGGCCAGGGTGGCGCTGCCCCAGCCGGAGCTGACCACGACGGCCAGGCCGTTGCGGCCGGCCTCCTCGTGGACGCCCTCCAGCACCCGGCCGAAGAACGGGCCCTGGAGGTTCGGCACGGCCAGCAGGATCATCCCGCTGCGGCCGAGCCGCAGCTGCCGCCCGGCCGCCTGCGGGCGGTAGCCGAGGCTGCGGGCGGCCTCCCGGACCCGTTCCCGGGTGGCCTCGGAGACCCGCCGGCCGGCCTCGGCGCCGGAGAAGACCAGGGAGACGGTGGCCTGGGAGACCCCGGCGAGCCGCGCCACGTCCCGCCCGGTGGGGCGGCGGACGGGTGCCGGCCAGGTGCCGAGCGCCCCCTCGGAGGACGGTTGCCCGGCGGACGCCGCCTCGACGGACGCCCCCTCGGCGGACGGCTGCCCGGCGGGCGGCTCGGGCGGCTCGGAGTCTCGGGTGGCGGGCACGGCGGTTGCGCTCCGGGGCCGGGCCCCGGTCAGTTCTGGCCGGCGGTGGCCGAGCGGGCGGCGTCGTCGGCGGCGTCCTCCTCGGCGTTCTGCGCGGCGATCCGGTCGGCGGTACGGCTGCGCATCCCGGAGACCTTGCCGCTGATCTGCGTGGACATCTCGTCGCGCTGCCTGCTCAGCAGCGCGTAGCTGAGCGGCGCGGAGGCAATCGCGGCCAGCAGGAACAGGAAGATCATGCCGGCCTCACCGCTGACCGGGATGACGCCGAAGTGCCCGAGCAGCAGGGCCACCAGCAGGCAGCCGAGGAAGATGCTGACCCGCAGCGAGGTGTAGCGGAGCGTGGCGTGCGACTTCTCCGGGCCGTTGCTGGTCACTCGACACGTCCTTCTTCGTTGCGCTGGGGCGGGTTCTCCAGTCAAGCATGCCTGACGGCCGGAGCGGGGCACGGGGCACCCGATCCGGCCCGCGGCCCGGCGGGCGGTCGTCAGCGCAGGTCGAGCCAGAGGGTGATGTCGTCCCGGTCGTCCCCGGCGGCGACCCGGATCGCGGCCGGCACCCGGCCGACCTCCCGGTAGCCGCTGCGGGCGTAGAACCGCTCCAGCCCGAGGCCGCCGCGCGCGGTGAGCCGCAGCGACTCCAGGCCCCACTCCCGGGCCGTCCGCTCGGCCTCGGCGAGCAGTCGGGCGCCGTGGCCGAGGCCCTGGAAGTCGGGGTGCACCATGACCCGCTTGAGCATCCGCCAGTGCTCCATGAGGTCGAAGCGCATCGACTCGAAGAACAGCACGCCGACCAGCCGGCCCGTCGCGCTCTCGTGCGCGACGAGCAACCGGTCCGGGCCGTCCGGTCCGACCCCGGCGAACTGGCGTTCGGCGGTGTCCCGGACCTCCTCCTCGGTGACCGGCGCCACGAAGCCGACCGCCCCGCCGGCGTTGGTGACGTCGGCCCACAGCCGGACGATCTCCGTCCGCAGATCGGGGTCGAGCTCGGGGTCCAGGGTGAAGGTGAGCGCCATGGAGCGGAGCCTAGACGTCCGGTACGACGGTCCCACCGGGAGGTCCGGCGCCGCCCCCGGGCGCGCGGACCGCCCGTCACGGGAGGGCCGGCACCGCCCGGTCGGCCCGCCCGCCGCGCAGCGCCAGGCAGAGCCCGACCGCGACCGCGCACAGCGCGCCGGCGCCGTACCAGGTGAGGTCGTAGTTGCCGAGGGCGTCACGGGCCAGCCCCGCCAGCCCGGCGACGACGGCCGCGCCGATCTGGTGGGCGGCGAGCACCCAGCCGAAGACGATCGGGGCGTCCTCGCCGAAGTGCCGGCGGCACAGCGCGACGGTCGGCGGCACGGTGGCCACCCAGTCCAGGCCGTAGAAGATCACGAAGGCGAGGATCGGCGGCTGGAGCGATCCGGCCAGCAGCTGCGGCAGCAGGAGCAGGGACAGGCCGCGCAGCCCGTAGTAGACCGTCAGCAGCACCCGGGAGTCGACCCGGTCGGTGAGCCAGCCGCTGAAGACGGTGCCGAGCACGTCGAACACGCCGATCAGCGCGAGCAGGCTCGCGGCGGTGGTGACCGGCATGCCGTGGTCGTGCGCGGCCGGGATGAAGTGGGTGCCGACCAGGCCGGCGGTGGTGGCGCCGCAGATCGCGAAGGAGCCGGCCAGCAGCCAGAACGCCCGGACGCGCGCGGCGTTCCGCAGCACCCGCAGCGAGCGGGCCAGGGCTCGGCCGTCGGTGACCGTCGCGGCCGGGGCCTCGGTCGCACCGTACGGGAGCAGGCCGACGTCGGCGGGGCGCTCGCGCATCAGCAGCAGCACCGGCACGGCGACGGCGCTGGCGGCGAGCGAGACCACGACCACGGCCGAACGCCAGCCGTGCTGCTCGACCAGCCAGGCGCCGATCGGCAGGAAGACCAGGTTCCCCGCCGCTCCGGCGGCCGTCAGCACTCCGGTGACCAGGCCCTGGCGGGCCCGGAACCAGCGCCCGGTGATGGTGGTGGCGAAGGCTCCGGCCATCGAGCCGCTGCCGAGGCCGACCAGCACGCCCCAGCAGAGCACCAGTTGCCAGGGCTCGCGCATCAGCATGGTCAGCCCGGAGCCGACCGAGATGGTCAGCAGCGCGCAGACCACCACCAGGCGCACCCCGAACCGGTCCATCAGGGCGGCGGCGAAGGGGGCGGTGAGGCCGTAGAGCGTCAGGTTGACGGAGGTGGCGCTGGAGATCGTCCCGAGCGACCAGCCGAACTCGTTGTGCAGGGCGTCCATCATCAGGCTCGGCGTGGAGCGGAAGCCGGCCGAGCCGAGCAGGACGAGCAGGGAGACGCCGGCCACCACCCAGGCGTAGTGCACCCGGGGGCGCTTGGCCGGGTCGGGCGGCTCGGAGCGGGATGCGGGGGCGAGGACGCTGCGTTCGGTCACGCGAACGAGTGTTCCGGGCCGCCCGGGACCGGACGAGTGGCCTGAATGACAGCTTTCGCAAGATTCGGGCCATGGCCCGCAGTACCCTGGCCCGGACCCACCGACGCCCGAGGGGACGGCATGGCACACCTGGTCGCGGTACTCGCCCTGGAGGGCGTGATCGCCTTCGAACTCGGCATCCCCGCCCGCATCTTCGGCGGCGCCAAGGATCCGGCCGGACGGCCGCTGTACGAGGTGGCCACCTGCACCCTGGACGGAGGGCCGGTCACCACCAGCGCCGACTTCCGGGTCATGGTCGACCACGGGCCCGAACTGCTGGAACGGGCGGACACCGTACTGATCCCGGCCTCCGCCGACTCCGCTCCGGCCGTCGCCGACGCCTGCTTCACCCCGTCCCTGGCCGCCGCGCTGGCCCGGATCCGGCCCGGCACCCGGCTGATGTCGATCTGCACCGGCTCCTTCATCCTGGCCGCCGCCGGCCTGCTGGACGGCCGCCCGGCCACCACCCACTGGCGCTACACCGAGCGCTTCGCCCGGCTGTTCCCCAAGGTGCGGCTGGACCCCGACGTGCTCTACACCGACGACGGCGACATCCTCACCTCCGGCGGGGTGGCCGCCGGGGTGGACCTGTGCCTGCACGTGGTGCGCCGCGACCACGGCAGCGCGGTGGCCAACGCGGTGGCCCGCAACTGCCTGGTGCCGCCGTGGCGCGAGGGCGGGCAGAAGCAGTACGTGGAGGCCCCGAGCCCGGTGGACTCCGGCGGCAGCGGCACCGCCGCGGTGCGCGCCTGGGCGCTGGAGCACCTGGACCGGCCACTGGCGCTGCGGCAGCTCGCCGACCGGGCGGGGATTAGCGTACGGACCTTCACCCGGCGCTTCCGCGAGGAGACCGGCGCCAGCCCCGGCCAGTGGATCACCACCCAGCGCACCGAGCGGGCCCGCCAGTTGCTGGAACGGACCGATCTGACGATCGACCAGGTCGCCCGGGAGTCCGGCTTCGGCACCGCCGCCTCGCTGCGACTTCAGCTGCGCGGCCGGCTCGACGTCGCACCGAGCGCCTACCGGCGCACCTTCCGCTCCCTCCCGGAAGGCCGCGCTTCCTGAGCGCGGCCCGGCGACCGCCCGACCGGTGGCCGGATCCCGTCGCGCGCCGGCGGCGGATCGGATGGCGGCAGGCCGCGCCCACCCCGAGCACGGTACGGCAGGCCGCCATCCAACCCCGGCGCGCGAGCCCTGATCCCGCGCCACACCCTCCGCACTCGCCGAGGAGCGGCCCGTGACCGGCCGTCCGCGGTCCGCCCTGCCGGCACGAATCCCCTGGACAGCGGCACCGCGGCGGTGGACGGACGTCCCCTCGGCGTCCCCTCGCGACGGAGCGCCGCACCCAAGCGTGATCAGTCGGATACGTCACGTCAATGGGTAGTCCGAAATTCGGAATGGTTGCGTCACCTTTCGGCCGGTGATCAGCACCGTGATCGGCACGGTCCGACGGCCGCCGCGAAAGCCGCTATTGCGCCAAAGCCGCCCAGTCCACGTCGGCCAGCGGATCCGCGGGACGGGCGTCGCTGCCGATCTCGCACCAGACCCGCTTGCCCGAGTCCTCCGGGTACCAGCCCCAGCGCTCGCAGAGCAGTTCGACCAGCTCCAGGCCGCGCCCGTTGGTCGCGTCCTCGTCCGCGCCCGCGTGCCGCGGCGTCGGCGCGGCCCGGCTCGCGTCGGCGACCTCCACCCGCAGCGGGGCGGCCGGTCCGCCCTCCTGCGGGCCGTCGGCCACCGGCAGACAGAGCCTCAGCACGGCCGGACAGCCGGTGTGCACCACGGCGTTGGTCACCAGCTCCGAGACCACCAGCACCACCGTCTCGGCCATCGGCGCGTCCGGGTCCACCCCGTGGTTCAGCAGCCGCGAGCGCACCCACCGGCGGGCCCGGCCGACCTCGGCGGGGTCAGCCTGCACCGCCAGCTGTACCTGAAGAACCTGCACCGCTCCACCACCCGCACTCGCAGTTCGGCCATAGTCCCGATCGGGCCGGATCGGCCGGCGGGCCCTCGCACGTCGCCCGGCGCCACCCGAGCCGTGCCCGGGCGCCCGCCCGGTCTGTCCGTCCGCGCCCACTCGCCCGCGCCGTCTCGTCGGTCGGGCACCCCGCCGCGACACGAATACGCCTCAGGATGGGCGGGGGGACGGACCGCAGCAAGCGCTTCGGGCATATTCCGGCGATCGGGCGACAGCGCGGTGCATACTGTCCCGCTCACTCTCGCGAGGCTCGTACCGGTGATCGTCCGTCCCGGGCCGACCCGCCGGTCCCGCAGTCGGGAACCTACCGCCGTGCGCCCCGCGCACCCCGCCCGCCACTCGCGAACCACCCGTGCGACATGTGTCCGACGGCCCTCGAACAGTGGCATCGGCGGACGGGTCCCACCGGCCGACCGTCGTACCGTCCGACGATCCGGCCGCGGGAGGACGACCCGGCCGGGCGAGGGACCCCGGCGAGGATCCCGGAGGGATCCGGGCCGAGGATCCGGGCGAGGGATCCGGGCCGGGAGGCACATCCATGAGGAGGGGTGATCCGCCGGGAACGGTTCCGTTCTTGCCGCAATCGCCCCCGGCGCCGCCCGGCCGCAAGATACCGTTGGGTAAGCCAGCGAACCCGGTCAGGAGGGTGGTTCCCGATGGCCACCCCGGAGCGGACCCCGCGCTGGGACGAGCAGTTGCAGCGCCGCCTCGCCCGCGGCGAGGAGACGGCGCTCGGCGAACTCTACGACCAGCTCGCACCGATGGTGCACGGCCTGGCCGGACGGATACTCGCCGACCAGGCCGCCGCCACCCAGCTCACCCGGGAGGTCTTCGCCCACGTCTGGGAGCACCCCGAGGACTTCGACCCCGACCGGGGCACCCTGCGCTCCTGGCTCGGCGCGCTGACCCACCACCGCGCGGTCGAACGGCTGCGGGCCCGGCGGGCCGCCGAACTCGCACCGGGCGCGGAGGCCGAGATCCGCGCCGTGGCCACCGCCGCGAGGATGCAGTACGTGGTCGACTCCCTGCCCCAACCCCTGCGTGAGACCATCGCGGTGACCTACTACGACGGCCGCACCTACCGCGAGACGGCCCGACTGCTCGGCATCAGCGAGCAGGCCGCCAAGCAGCGGATGCGGCTCGGTCTGGAGCTGCTGGCCACCGAACTGGCCGACGAACGCGCCCGCCAGGACGGCACCGGGGACGGGAACGGGGAGACGTGAGCGGCACTGAGGAGCGGCACGACGCCCTGCGCTCGATGCTCGGCGCGTGGGCCCTCGGCGCCTGCCCGGCCCGCGAGGCCGCCGAGTTGGAGCAGCACCTGCGCGACTGCCGGGAGTGCGCCGAGGAGGCGGCCCGGCTGCGCGAGGCGGCCGGCTGGCTCTCCCTGGACGAGCCGCTGGACCAGCCCGGCTCGCTGCGCCAGCAGGTGCTCGACTGGTGCCTGGCCCGCCGGCCGGCCCAACTGCCCGTCCCCGCCTGGGGCATGCCGTACACGGCGGAGACCGCCAAGCTCGACGCGCTGCTGCGCGACCTCGGCCCGGAGGAGTGGCAGGAGGTGGCGGAACTGCCGTGGCACGGCGGCACCGAGCGGCTGCGCCCGGCCGAGGTGCTGGGCCACCTGACCGCGGTGGACGGCTTCCTGGCGCTGGCACTCGGCCTGCCCGACCCGGTGCCGGCCGCTCCGGGCCCGCCCGCCGCACCGACCGGGCGGCGGGTGCCCCCGCAGGAGCCGGCCGCCGGACCGTCCGGACCGTCCGTGCCGCGCGTCCCGCCGCAGGGCGGCCGGTACGCCGGGGTCACCGCGCGCACCGCCCGGCTGATCACCGACCAGGCCGGCCTGGCGCCGCAGTCAGTGCGCTCCCGCTGGCGGCGGCAGGCCCACGACCTGGTGCGCAGCGCCGCGCTCGTGCCGCAGGGCAACACCCCGGTCGACTACGGCTTCGCGGTGCTGCCGCTGCGCGACGCCTTCGTGGACCGCGCCTTCGAGTGCTTCGTGCACGGCGAGGACGTGGCCCGGGCGGTCGCCTACCCGTACGACCCGCCGACGCCGCAGCACCTGCGGCAGATGGTGGAGCTGGTGGTCCGGCTGCTCCCCCGGGCGCTGGCCGGGCTGCGCGCGGCCCGGCCCGAGCACGCCTGGGCGCCGGGTGCGCCGGAGGGCGGGGCCCGGACGGCCCGGCGGGTGCGGCTGATGGTCGACGGCCCGGCGGGCGGCGAGTGGCTGATCGCCCTGGACGGCGACGGCGCCGCCGTCGGCAGCGGCGGGCCGCCCGGCGGGGAGCCGGTGGCGTCGATGGTGCTGGACGGCCTGGAGCTGTGCCAGCTGGCCGCCGCGCACCGCGACCCGGACCGGCTGCCGGTCGGCGAGCACGGCGACCGGGCCGCGGTCCGCGAGGTGCTGCACGCGCTCCCGCTGCTCTCCCGGCCGTAGCGGCCCGCCGTCCGCGCGAACGCCTACGCGAAACGCCTGCGCGGAGCGGTCACGCGAAACGCCTGCGCGGAGCGGTCACGCGGAACGACCCGCGCGGAGCGGTCACGCGAAGACGACCGTACGGGTCCCGTCCAGCAGCACCCGGTGCTCGCTGTGCCACTTCACCGCGCGGGCCAGCGCCTGGCACTCGACGTCCCGGCCGAGCGCGACCAGCTGGTCGGGGCTGACGTCGTGGGTGACCCGGGCCACCTCCTGCTCGATGATCGGGCCCTCGTCCAGGTCGGCGGTGACGTAGTGCGCGGTGGCGCCGATCAGCTTCACGCCGCGCGCGTGCGCCTGGTGGTACGGCTTGGCGCCCTTGAAGCTCGGCAGGAAGGAGTGGTGGATGTTGATCACCCGGCCGGACAGCTCGGTGCACAGCCGGTCGGAGAGCACCTGCATGTAGCGGGCCAGCACGACCAGTTCGACGTTCTCCTCGGCGACCAGGTCGAGCAGCCGCTGCTCGGCCTCGGCCTTGGTGTCCTTGGTGACCGGGATGTGGTGGAACGGGATGCCGTAGCTCTCGGTCAGGTCCCGCAGGTCGGTGTGGTTGGAGACGACCGCGGCGATCTCCACCGGCAGGGCGCCGATCCGGGTGCGGTAGAGCAGGTCGTTCAGGCAGTGCCCGAACTTGCTGACCATGAGCACGATCCGCATCCGCTGCTCGGTCGGGTGGATCTGCCAGTCCATCCCGAAGGAGGCGCCGATCGCGGCGAAGCTGGCCCGCAGCTTGTCGGCGGTGACCGGCTCGGGGGCGGAGAAGTGCACCCGCATGAAGAAGAGCCCGCTGTCACCGTCCCCGAACTGCTGGCTGTCGATGATGTTGCAGCCGGTCATGAAGAGGTAGCTGGAGACAGCGTGGACGATGCCCTGCTTGTCGGGGCAGGACAGCGTGAGGACGTACTGGGCGCTGACCGGCTGCTGTTCCACTGGGAGTTTCCCGTTCTGAGGTCGTGACGTGCGTGGATGGTCCAGCGTGTCACATCCCGGACACCCGCCGCCCCGCTGCCCGTACTGCGGGACGGCGGCGGTCCGGCGGGTCAGAGCCGGGTGAGGATGCGCAGCACGTCCAGCGACTTGGGCGACGCGTCCGGGTCGTCCCCGTCGCCCGAGGCCAGCACGACGTGCGCCTCGCGGGCGGCCCGGACGGTCTCCGGCCAGCCGGGGTGGCCGAGGTAGGCGGAGGCCGGCGCGTCCGCACCGACCTCGTGCAGCATCTGCACGGCCCGCAGCACCGCGACGTCCACCAGCGCGGCCTCGGCGGAGTCTCGTAGGACCGTCCCGATGTACTTCTCGGCCGACCAGCGGTCCAGCCAGGTGTCCTCGACGAGGCGGTAGACGGCGTCGGTCACGTCGCCGTACCCCTCCCGGCCGGTCAGCCAGGTCTCCTGCTGGAAAGCGGGGTCGGACAGCATGTGCAGCGCCGAGCGCAGTCGGGCTCGCCAGCGCCACCAGGGCAGGTCGTTGAGCGGCATGCCGCCCATCGTGCTGGAGCGGTGACCCGGACGAGAAGGGTTTCGGGCGGACCGATACGAAGAATCTGTGCTGGCGGACATGGTGAACGATCGTACGTTCCCCCTCTGTTCGTGCTCCACTCGCGATCTACACGCGTACCACTCCGGATTTCGGCGGCCGTTCGCCATCCGTTCGCATTTCTGCCCTCTCGGCTTGTGACGCCGGGGCTTGGCTTGCTCCGGTGCGCCGGAGTGCGCCCCAGAGAGGGAAAAGCGATGACCAGCCGAAGGGACTCCTTCCAGGCCCGTCCCCCGATCGTGCGGCGCCGCCGCCGACGCCCGATCGCAGCCGCCGCCACCGCCGCGGCCCTGCTCCCCACCCTCTTCTCGGCCTCCGCGTGCGGCGGACCGGCCGATGCCTCGACCACCGGCGACGACCTGACCGTGATGACCTGGGCCCCGGCCGGCACGGGCTCCGCCGACCGCCCGGGCATGACGGCGCTCGCCTCCGCCATCGGCCAGGACGTCAACGCCAAGGGCGGCGTGAACGGCCACCGGCTGCGCGTGATCACCTGCAACGAGCACAACACCGCGGACGGTGCCCGCGCCTGTGCCCAGCAGGCGGTGGACGCCAAGGTGGTCGCCGTGATCGGCTCCTACAGCCAGTGGGGCGAGGCGTTCATGCCGGTGCTGGAGCGCGCCGGCATCCCGCTGATCGGCGGCTACGGGCTCTCCCAGCCGGAGTTCTCCAGCCCGCTGTCCTACCCGGTGGACGGCGGCATGCCGGCGCTGATCGCGGGCAACGGCCGCCAGCTGGTGGACGCCGGCTGCCGGACCGTCTCCCTGGTCCGCCCGGACACCCCGGCCGGCGACAACCTGCTCGGCTACCTGGGCACCGCCCTGCGGCCGGCCGGGATCAAGCTGACGGACGTCAAGGCGCCCGAGCAGTCCTCCGACTACACCCCGGTGATCCGCAAGGCGATCGGCAAGGACGAGCCGGGCAACTGCATCACCAGCGCCCTGGCCGCCGAGCCGACCGGCAACCTGCTGGACTCCTACCGGCGGCTGAACGCGAAGAACACCCGGATCGCCTCGGTGATCGGCAGCGTCCAGCAGTCGGTGGTGGACTCCACCGGCGGCGACGCCGGCCCGCTCGGCGGCGCCTACGTCACCAGCTGGTACCCGCCGGAGTCGGCGAAGATCTGGGACGGGCTGCGCGCGGTGGTGCGCACCGACACCACCGGCGGGCACCCCATCGACGTCTCCGACCCGGGCGTGCAGACCACCTGGGTCGCGTACGAGGTGTTCCGGACGGCGGTGCAGAAGCTGGCGGAGGGCGGCCGGACGGTCACCCCGAAGACGGTCTCCTCGCTGCTGGACAGCGGGGAGGGCATCGACGTCGGGATCACCCCGCCGCTCAACTGGGGCACCACCAACATGCTGCCCAGCGGCGGGTCGCCGCGGCTGGTGAACACCTGGGTCACCTACCAGGTGGTCAAGAACGGCCGGATGACCCTGCAGCAGCCGGGCTTCGTGGACATCCGCTGGGCGCTCACCGGGGGCCGTCCGCCGGCCTGACGCGGACCGCCCGGGGCGAGAGAGAGGGACGGGCCTTTGCGGCCCGTCCCCCTCGTCGTTCAGGAGCCGCTGTCCCTCGTCGACCGTCGTCGCTCAGAGGTCGCCGTCGCTCCGGTTGGGCAGTCCGGTCTGGGCGGCGATCGCGTTCCAGAGCGTGGCGGCCTGCTTCTTCGCGGTGGTCGCGGTGCCGCTCGCCTGGACGGCGTTCTTGTAGTGCTGGTTGTCCTGCTTCTTCGCGTCGCAGGAGCCCTGCGCGTCCTGCGCCCAGAGCGCGTACTCGTCGTCGGCCTGGGCCGAGGCCGTCCAGGCCGCGTTGAGCTGGTCGACCAGCTGCTGACCGCCGGGCAGCTTGTCGGCCTTCAGCTGGCCGAGCTTGCTCTGGAGCTCGCGCCGCTTGCCGGCCGCGGCCGTCAGCGCCTGCTGGGACTCGGGCAGCTTGTCGCACTTCTGCACCGAGGCGACCGCGGAGACCACCGAGCTGCGGCTGTCGCTCGCGGTGCCCAGCAGGTCCGACAGCGGCTGCGCCTGGGCCTTGACCTCCGGGTCGACGGCGGCGCCGGAGCCGCTCGCGCTCGGCGCCCCGGGGGTGGTGGTGGCGCCGGCGGTGGCGGCCGCCGGGGTGCTCTTCTTGTCGTCCGTGGTCTCGTCGCCGCCGCTCATCAGGACGGCGACCAGGATGCCGGCCGCCGCGCAGCCCGCCACCACGCCGCCGATGATCAGCTTGTTGGACGAACGTCCGCCGCGTCCCGAGCCGCCCGCCCGGGTCGCGTCGGGCCCCTGGTCGTACCCCTGGCCGTAGTCCTGCCCCTGCTCCGGGGCGTAGCCCTGGTGGTGGTCCTGGGCCGGGTAGGCCGGCTGCGGCTGGGCGGCCGGCGGATAGGCCTGGTACCCCGGCGCGGGCTGCGGCTGCGGGTAGCCGGGCTGGGCCTGCGCCGCCGGGTAGCCGGCCGCCTGCGGGTCGCCGGCGGGGTACGGCGGCAGGTACTGGGTCTCCGGAGCCGGATCGGGCTGCGGGGCACCGTACCCGGGCTGCGGCGCGCCCCACGGGGCCCCCTGCCCCGGCATCGGCCGGCCCGGCAGCGAGTGCCCGGGCATCGACTGGCCCGGCGCCGGCTGCGCGGGCATCGCCTGGGTCGGCAGCGCGTGCGCGCCCTCGCCGAGGTACTCCGGCTGCCCGGACGGCTGTCCCACCGGCGGCACGGCCGAGTGGGCCTGCGGCTGGCCCGGCTGGCCCGGCTGGCCCGGCTGCCCCTGCGGCTGGCCGGGCTCGGGGCGGAACAGGTCGTCCAGGTTGAAGTCACCGGAGTTCGGGTACGAGCGGCGCTGACTCAACGCGATTCCTCACCTGTGCAGGACCGCGCACTGACGGCGGACCACATCTCGTCGGTTCTTGGGAGCATCACAGTTCCTTGGACGTCGCGCCCACGCTACCGGTTCGCCTCACCGGGTGACCACGTGGGCGGGACATCCGTCACGCTCCCTGCACAGACGATCCGCGACCGCCCAGGGCCCGGGCCGCCCCCGGGCCCGAGGCGCGGAGGCGGGCCCGCGCCCGGGGCACGGAAACCGGCCCGGCACGCCCTAGGCCGCCTCGGCGTCCGCGCGGGCGTGGAACTCCCGGACCACCCGCTGCTCCCGGTAGGGCTCCAGCCGGCGCCGGAACTCGTCCAGGTACTCCACGCCCCGGTTGGACCGCAGCCCGCTCAGCAGCCGGACCGCCTGGGCGCCCGTCTCGCAGGCGCGTTCCAGGTCCCGCTGCTGGAGCTGGGCGGTGGCCAGCAGGACGAGGTCCACCGCACGGCGCCGGACCCGGGTCGGCGGGTGCAGGTCGAGCGCCCGGCGGGCGTAGTGCTCGGCCTGGCCGGCCTGCTCCAGGTCCCGGTGGCAGTGGGCCAACTCGTCGGCGAGGTAGGCGTCGTCGAAGTGGGCGATCCAGTCCGGGTCGTCCTCCGGGCGGCGCCGCTCCATCATCTCCAGGGCCCTGGCCGACACCGTCTCGCAGGAGCGGGCGTCGCCGAGCAGGGCGTGGCCGCGGGCCTCGGCGGCGTAGAACATCGCCATCGCCGTCGGGGTGGCCACCGAGCGGGCGCCCTCCTGGGCGGCGCGGGCGAGTTGGGCGATCTCCCGCGGGTTGCCGAGGGTCGCCGCCAGGTGGCTCATCGAGGCGGCCAGCACGTAGCCGCCGTAGCCGCGGTCGTCGGCGGCCTGGGCCAGCCGCAGCGCCTGGATGTAGTAGCGCTGGGCGAGGCCGGGCTGCCCGGTGTCCACCGCCATGTAGCCGGCCAGTTCGGTCAACCGGGCCACGGCGGCGAAGAGTTGGCGACCGGTCTCCTCCCGGTAGGCGCCGCCGAGCAGGCCGGAGACCACCGAGTTGAGGTAGTGCACCACCACCGGGCGCACATGGCCGCTGCCGAAGCGGTGGTCCAGGTCGACCAGCATCGTGGTGGTCGCCCTGATCGCGGCCACGTCGGTCGGGCCGACCCGGGGGCCGCCGGCCCGCGCCACCACCGGGTCCGGCGGGGTGATCAGCCAGTCCCGGCTGGGTTCCACCAGCGCGGAGGCGGCGACCGTCGCGCCGGTCAGGAAGTCCCGCCGGCCGACGTCGCTGCGCCAGAGTTCGCAGACCTGCTCCAGGGCGGCACCGATGGTCGGCGCGAACTGGAGCCCGATGCCGGAGCTCAGGTTCTTGCCGTCCGCCATGCCGATCTCCTCGACCGACACGCTGCGGCCGAGCTTGCGGCCCAGGGCCTCGGCGATCACGGCCGGCGCCTGCCCGCGCGGCTGCTGCCCGCGCAGCCAGCGGGCCACGGAGGTCTTGTCGTACCGAAGGTCCAGCCCGTGCTCGGCACCGCAGAGGTTGACCCTCCGGGCCAGGCCGGCGTTGGAGCAGCTGGCCTCCTGGATCAGTTGCTGCAGACGCTCGTTGGGCTGTCGTGCGACGAGTGGTCTCGCGGCCATTGGGCTTCGCCTCCCCACACCCTCCGGTCCCGGCCGGCGGGCGACGATTCTGCTGATCTGTTGCCGACTGTCCGACCGTCCAAGGAATCTGACACCAGGTTAGCGATCAGCAACGCCAGCGGGATACCCACGGTGACGAACCGCACCCCCCTTGCGCCCTGGGAAATGCTCCTGTGCGCCCCCACTGCGCCTGCCCTCGGCCCCACCAACTCGGTCGACTAACCGGAACGGGTGACATTGCCGGGATGCACCCAACCGGGCGCCATCGGGCCGTAACCAGCCTCACACACGGTAGTTGAGTACCCCGTGGAAGACATCCCCGACGCCTCGGACCGGAACGAGAAGGCCGCTCCACCCCCCTTGCTCGTCGAAGCCGTCGGCTACGCCGAGAACCGCCACTGGGAGGTGGCCCCGGGCGCCTGGCTGATCGACGACGGCGGCGGCGGTGTCCGCTGCTCCTGCGGGGACCGCCGCTGCACGCTGCCGGGCGCCCACCCGCTGGACGCGGACTGGGCGCGGACGGCGAGCGCCGGTCCCGGCGCGGTGCGGAGCTGGTGGACCGACCGGCCCCGGGCGTCGATCCTGCTGCCCACCGGGCGCTCGTTCGACGTGCTGGACGTCCCGGAGACGGCCGGCTGCCTGGCGCTCGCCCGGATGGAGCGGATGGACCTCCAGCTCGGCCCGGTCGTGGTCCAGCCCGCCGCGCCCGGGCGGATCGGGCGGCGACTGCACTTCCTGGTCCTGCCCGGGGCCGCGGCCAGGCTCCCGGAGATGCTCCGCCGGCTCGGCCGGCCGCCGGGCCGGCTGGACCTGGTCGCCCGGGGCGAGGGGGACTGGACGGTCGCCCCGCCGTCCCGGATCGGCTCCCTCGGGTACGCCCAGTGGGCCCGCTCCCCCTCCGCGCTCAACCGCTGGCTGCCGGACGCCGCCGAGGTGATCGGCCCGCTCGCGTACGCCTGCGCCCGAGAGACGCCCCCGGTCCGCGCCGGCCGGGCCGCCCGGCCGGCGCCGGTGGGCTGAGTTCCGCCGTTCCGCCCGGCCCCTTCAACGGCCGCCCTCCGCCGATCGGGTGAGGGTGCGCACCGCGCGACACAACGCGCGCGAGTGACGGGCCTTGTCTCCCACCGGGGACGGGGCCCGTCATACGCATGTCCGGATAAGGCTTCCGTGTACCCGCTGGTCAACGGGAGAAGCCCCTCGTACGAGTGACGGCACTCAAGGATTGCCATGATCGGCCGAGGGGAGGAATTGCGGTGTGTGGGGACGCCGGCAGGGGCGCTCGGACGGGGAAGCCGGGCGGCGGCGACGGAGGGGAAGCGGGAGGGGAACAGGAGGGGACGGGAGGGAACGGGGAGGCGAGGGGGGGCGCTGCACGTCGGGGAAAGGGACCCCCTCGCTTTTTTTTTCTCTTGCCTCCCCCCTATGTGTGGCAAAAAGACTCTGCGAGTGCTTTTCCCCCC
>NZ_JBHVJT010000053.1:0-31665 GCF_042798815.1 Kitasatospora sp. NPDC057738
CCGTTGCGCCGCCCCACTCCCGCCCCCGCGACCGCGACCGCGACCGCGACCGCCCCTCTCAACAGCCCTCCGCCGCCCCCGAGTTCCACGGATCGCCGCCCGGGCCCGGGCGAATTCACCGCAATAGCACCAACGCCCGCCGGACCGGCCGGGAACCGTGGCATCTTCATGCTTGGGCGGCGGCGATCTCGCGGATTGGTTGCGATCACCGGTGCACTCGGGGAGAGTTGATGAGGCCAAGGATCCCGGAGCGCCCGGAGGGGAAGCTGGAAAGTGCATCGGGATCCCGGATTCGAAGCCCCCGTACCGACGCGCGACGGAACCGGCGGAACCCGGCGAATGTGCTGGACGGCCCGGGAACTGCGTGAGAAGCGCAGTTCGCCCGGTCCCGTTCCAGCCGATTCCGGCCGGTTCCACCGAGTTCCACCCGGACGGCTCCGAGTCGAGGCAGGCCCACGCGAAGGCCGAGCGAGCCGAGCACGGAGCGAACTCCGGGGGGAGCAGCCATGACCACGCCGTTCTCGCGGCGAAAGGGCGCCGGAACGGCCGGCGGGCGAGGTGCCGGGCAGCTGGACGAGGCCGCCCTCAGTGCCGTTCCCGCACCCGAAGCCCCGTACGACTACGGCCACTTCAGTCGTCTCGCGGGCCCGGCGTACGACCCGGACGAGGACGACGACCTCGGTGGCGGCGTCTACTGGCCCGAACCGGCCGCCCCGTACGGCCCCGCGTCGGCGAGCGCCCCGCAAGACCCCACCCCGGCGAGCACCCCGTACGCCTCTCCCCCGTACGAGCCACCGCCCGCGGTCCCCTACCGCGTCCGGTACCGCAGCCTGCTGCGCCGCGAGCCGCACCGGATCCGCGCCGCGCTGCTGATGGTCGCCGCCCCGGTGGTGGAGGTGGTGCTGCTGGTCTGGCTGCTGCTGCCGGAGCACTGGCCCGAGCGGCTGGACGAGACGAACGCCCTGGTGCTGCTCGGCGACAAGGTGATGATCGGCATCATCGCCGTCGTCGAGGTGTTCCGGCTGGTCAACGTCGTCTCCAACACCCACGCCACGCTGGTCGCCCGTGACCCGGTCCCGGTGACGCCGGTGCCCGGCACCCGGGTCGCCTTCCTCACCACCTGCGTGCCGGGCAAGGAGCCGCCGGAGATGGTCCGGGCCACGCTGACCGCGGCCCGCGCCGTTCGGCACAACGGACCCTACGACGTCTGGCTGTTGGACGAGGGAAACGATCCTGCAATGCGGGAGCTCTGCGCCGAGCTGGGCGTGCGGCACTTCAGCCGCGCCGGCCGGCCGCAGTGGAACCGGCCGAAGGGCAGGTTCCGCGCCGGCACCAAGCACGGCAACTACAACGCCTGGCTCCAGGCCCACGGCGACGACTACGAGTTCTGGGTGTCCGTGGACACCGACCACGTTCCACTGCCGGACTTCTGCGAACGGATGCTCGGCTACTTCCGCGACCCCGACGTGGCATTCGTGGTCGGCCCCCAGGTGTACGGGAACTACCGCAGCTCGGGCTCGGCCGTCACCAAATTCTCCGAGAGCCAGCAGTACCTCTTCCACGCCCTCGTCCAACGCGCCGGAAACCGTTACGGCGCGCCCATGTTCGTGGGCACCAACAACGCCGTCAGAATCAGCGCGCTCCAGTCGATCGGCGGGTTGTACGACTCCATCACCGAGGACATGGCGACCGGCCTGGAGTTCCACCGCAGCCGAAACCCGGAGACCGGGGAACGCTGGAAGTCCGTGTACACCCCGGACGTGCTCGCGGTCGGCGAAGGACCGTCCTCCTGGACCGACTTCTTCTCCCAGCAACTGCGCTGGAGCCGCGGCACCTACGAGACCCTCTTCACCCAGTACTGGCGGGTGCTGTGGCAGCTGTCCCCCGGGCGGTTGCTCAACTACACGCTGATGGTGGGCTTCTACCCGATGGCGGCGCTCACCTGGCTGCTCGGCGGCCTGTCCAGCGTCCTCTACCTGGGCTTCGGCGCATCGGGCGTGCACGTCTCCTCGGAGATCTGGATGATGCTCTACAGCGACGCCGCCGCGCTCCAGCTCCTGCTCTACACCTGGAACCGCAAGCACAACGTGAGCCCGCACGAGCCGGCCGGCTCCTCCGGGGTCGCCGGGATGGTGATGTCGGCGCTCTGCGGCCCGGTCTACGCGGCCTCGCTGCTCCAGTCGCTGCTGCGGGTGCGCAGCCGCTTCGTGGTGACGCCCAAGGGCCGCTCGGCCAGCACCGACCGGCTCGGCACCTTCCGCTTCCACCTCTTCTGGACGCTGGTGTTCGGCGGCGCGATCACCGCCTCCTACGTCACCGGCTACGACCACGCCGCGATGCGCGCCTGGGCCTGGATCGCCCTGGTGCTCACCCTCCTGCCGGTCCTGATCACCGCCGGCGACGCCGTCCGCCGCCGCCGGACCCGCCCCACCGCCAACCTCACCGTCACCGGCGGCCCGACGGCCACCCCGACGGTCCTCCTGGAGAAGCGCCGCCCGCGCCACGCCCGCGACCCCCGGAGCTCGCCGCCCGCACGCACGGCACCGGATCCGTCGCCCAGCCGGCCCGCACCCGACCGCCCCGCACCCGACCGCGCCGGCAGCGGCACATCCCCCCACTGACAGCACTCGCGGACAGCACCCACCGACCCCCAGCCCGGCACCCGACCGCCTCCCGAGGGGAGCACCACCGTGAAGATCCACAAGGCCGGCCGCACCAAGCGCCTCGCCCTCGGCAGCACCGTCGCGCTGACCGTGGCCGGGATGAACGCTCCGGCCGTCCTCGGCTTCGCCTCCGAGCAGTACCACCACTACGTGATCAACCGCCCCGAGTACAAGGCGCAGTACGGCCACTGGCAGACCCTGTCGCTGCCCGCCGAGTTCCGGGTCAACGCCGTGCACGCGACCCTGCTGCGCACCGGCAAGGTCCTGATCGTGGCCGGCTCGGGCAACGACGAGAAGCAGTTCAACGCGGGCACCTTCAAGAGCCTGCTCTGGGACCCGGCCGCGAACACCTACAAGCTGGTCCCCACCCCGGCCGACATGTTCTGCGGCGGCCACACCTCGCTGCCGGACGGCCGCGTCCTGGTGGCCGGCGGCACCCAGCGCTACGAGAAGCTGGCCGCCGCCGTGAAGAAGGCGGCCGGCATCATGCGGGTGCGCAACGAGAGCCCGGAGCGCGACCGGACCTTCCCCACGGGCACCGTCTTCGTCGCCCCGAACGGCCACGAGTACGCCAGCACCGCCCCGGTGACCGTCCCGGCCGCGACCAAGACCGGCTCCGGCCGCGAGACCGTGGTCGCCGCCGGCGAGCAGCGGGTGTACGTGGAGGCGGTCGGCCCGGGCCCGGACTACGTCTCCGACTCCCCCGCCCAGTACCGGATCAAGGGCCTGAGCGGCACCGACGCCCACAACCTGTACGGGCAGAACGAGAAGCTCACCCTGGACAAGCAGGAGTACCAGGGCATCCGCTCCGCCTTCGAGTTCAACCCGGACACCGAGCTCTACGAGCCGGTCACCGACATGGCCCACGCCCGCTGGTACCCGACGCTGACCGGGCTGGGCGACGGCCGGGTGGTCACCGTCTCCGGCCTGGACGACACCGGGGAGGTCCTCAACGGCAACGACAACGAGGTCTACGACCCGAGGACCAAGTCCTGGTCCAAGGGCCCCGACCACTACTTCCCGACCTACCCGGCGATCTTCCTGACCGACTCCGGCAAGCTCTTCTACTCCGGCTCCAACGGCGGCTACGGCCCCGGCGACAAGGGCCGCGAGCCCGGCTTGTGGGACGTGTCGACCGGGGCCTTCCAGCCCGTCCCCGGCCTGCGCGACCCCAACCTCACCGAGACCTCCTCATCCGTGCTGCTGCCGCCCGCCCAGGCGCAGAAGGTGATGGTGCTCGGCGGCGGTGGCGTCGGCGAGTCCCCGCTGTCCACGGCCCGCACCGACATCGCGGACCTGTCCTCCGCCGCACCCGCCTTCACCCCGGGCCCGGACCTGCCGGCCGGCGGCACCCGCTACCTCAACAGCGTGATCCTCCCGGACGACACCGTCTTCACCACCGGCGGCTCCAGCGGCTACCGCGGCCGGGGCGACAGCGACCTGCTCAAGGCGCAGGTGTACCACCCGGACACCAACAGCTTCAGCACCGCCGCCGAGCCGGCCGTCGGCCGCGACTACCACTCCGAGGCGCTCCTGCTGCCGGACGGCCGGGTCGCCGTGCTGGGCTCCAACCCGCTCTTCGCCGACAAGGCCGAGACCCGGCCGGGCGGCTTCGAGCAGCGCATCGAGATCTACACCCCGCCGTACCTGTACCACGGCGAACGCCCGCAGGTCGGTGCCGTTCCGCAGGCGGCCGGGCTCGGCGGCACGCTGGCCGTCGGCACCGCACGGCCGGAGGCGGTCGCCGGCGCCAGGCTGATCCGGCCGAGTTCGGTCACCCACGTGACGGACGTCGAACAGCGCTCGGTGGCCCTGGACATCGCCGGGCGGACGGCGGACGGCGTCTCGCTGACCCTGCCCCGCAACCCCGACCTGCTGCCGCCGGGCTGGTACATGCTGTTCCTGACGGACGCCGCCGGCACCCCGTCGGTCGCCCGCTGGATCCAGGTCACCGCGTAGCCGCAACGGCCCGCGCGGTCACGCACGGGCCCGCGCCGTGCGGCCCGGGCCGGCGCGGGCGGCCTCAGCGCGCCGCCCGCGCCAGCCCGAGCGCGTACGGCAGCCAGAACTCGCCCGCCCGGGGCTCGCCCCGGCCGCAGTCGCCGTCCGACTCCCCCGGGTTCTTGATCCACAGGTAGGCGTCCACCCCGGGCCGGCCGGTCTCGGTGGTCGGCCGCTCGCCGAGCGCGCGCCCGGGCGGGTTGCACCAGGAGTCGCCGCCCAGGGCCCCGTTGCCGCTGCGGCTGGTGTCGATGACGAAGTTCTTCCCGCCCAGGGCCGCGGAGAGCCTGGCGCCGTACGCCGCGTTCCGCGCGGTGTCGTAGAAGTTGGCGACGTTCACGGCGAAGCCGTCCGCCGCCGCGATGCCCGACTTGCGCAGGGCGGTGGCCAGTTCCTCCGGGTCCTGCGCCCAGCCGGGGTTGCCCGCGTCCAGGTAGACCCGCGCGTTCGGGTTCTTCTTCAGCTCCTGGACGGCGAAGGCCAGCAGGCCGTACCGCTCGGCGGCCAGGTCGCCCTTGATCCCGCAGGTGTCCAGGGTGTGCGCGACGGCGTCCGGCTCCAGCACCACCCAGGCCTTGCGGTCGCCGAGGGCCTGGGCGACGCCGGTGATCCAGGCGCGGTAGGCGGCCGCGTCGGGGGCGCCGCCGGCCGAGTACTGGCCGCAGTCGCGGTGCGGGATGTCGTAGGCGACGAAGACCGCCGTCCGGCCCGCCTCGGCGGCCCGTCGGCTCACCTGTTCGGCGATCTCCCCGGCGCCCTGCTCGCCGAGCCACTGCGAGGAGGGCTGGGCGGCGATCCGCAGCAGTTCGTCGGCCTCCGCCGTCCGGCCCTGCCCGCGCAGCGCGGACACCTGGTGGGCGGCGTTGGTCCGGTCGGAGACGTAGAAGGCCTGGCCGGGAAGCTGGGCGAAGCCCGCGCCCGCCGCCGCGCCGTCGGCCGTACCCGCGGCGGACGGAGCGGACCCGGTTCGCGGCTCGCCGCCGTCCGACCCGCTGCAGCCGGACACGGCCGCCAGTACCACCCCGGCCAGCAGCGCCCCCACGGCCCCGCGCAACGCCCCTGCCCGCCCCAGCCCGTGCACGTACCGCTCCTCCCCGGGACCGGTCCGGCGACCGGTCGGCACCAGCTAAGCACACCCGGCACCGGTCGACTCCCACCGTCGGTGAACGCCAAGTGGCCGTGGGCGGACGGGACATCGAACCCGTCCGGTCCACGGCCACCGGCGACCGGAAGTGCTCAGGAACGCGCGGCGGCGCTCAGGCGGGGGCTCACGCCTCCTTCAGGTTCGGCACCTGCCAGTCGATGGCCTCGGCGCCGAAGGAGTCCAGCGCCGCGTTGATCTGCGAGAACGGACGGCTGCCGAAGAACAGCTTCGCCGACAGCGGCGACGGGTGCGCCCCCTGCACCACCACGTGCTTGGCGGTGTCGATCAGCGGCAGCTTCTTCTTCGCGTAGTTGCCCCACAGCACGAAGACCACGGGCTCCTCGCGGTCGCTCACCGCCTTGATCACCGCGTCGGTGAACTTCTCCCAGCCCTTCGCCTTGTGCGAGTTGGCCTCGTGCGCGCGGACCGTGAGCACCGCGTTGAGCAGCAGCACACCCTGCTCGGCCCAGTGCATCAGGTAGCCGTTGTCCGGGGCGGGGATGCCCAGGTCGGCGTCCAGCTCCTTGAAGATGTTGCGCAGCGACGGCGGCGTCCTGGTGCCCGGCAGCACCGAGAAGCTCATGCCGTGGGCCTGCCCGTTGTCGTGGTACGGGTCCTGGCCGAGCACGAGCACCCGGACCTTGTCGTACGCGGTGGCGTCCAGCGCGGCGAACTCCTGGCCGCTCGGCGGGAACACCTCGTGCTCCGCGCGCTGGGCCGCCACGAAGGCCGCCAGCTCCGCGAAGTACGGCTTCTCCGTCTCGGCGCCCAGCACCCCGCGCCAGGACTCGGGCAGCTCCAGCCCGCCGCCCTCGCCGGCCTCGACCACGCCCGCCTCGACCGTGTCCGTCACGACATCTACCTCCAACACCGCGGCTGCTGCGCCGCACGCCCTCTTTCACCCCGAACGCTACACAGCCCCACCGACAACTCACGCCCGCGGAGCGGGTTCCGGGCTCCGGCCGGCGCCCGCCCGCCCCCTCCCCGGGTACGCAGCGGCCCCGCCCCGGGTACGCCGCGACGCCTCCCCCGGGTACGCAGCGGCCCCGCCCCGGCGACCGGCCGGAACGGGGCCCACGACAGCACCGCGGAGGTCAGACCAGCTCGACCAGGTCCGCGATCGACTGGACCACGCGGGTCGGCCGGTACGGGAACCGCTCCACGTCGGCCGCGGCGGTCAGCCCGGTGAGCACCAGGATCGTCTCCATGCCGGCCTCCATGCCCGCGACGATGTCGGTGTCCATCCGGTCGCCGATCATCACCGCCGTCTCGGAGTGGGCCCCGGCGGTGTTCAGCGCCTCGCGCATCATCAGCGGGTTGGGCTTGCCGACGAAGTACGGCTCGACGCCGGTCGCCTTGGTGATCAGCGCCGCGACCGATCCGGTGGCCGGCAGCACGCCCTCCGGGGAGGGGCCGGTCTCGTCCGGGTTGGTGCAGATGAACCGGGCGCCCTGGTTGATCAGGCGGATCGCCTTGGTGAGCGCCTCGAAGGAGTAGGTGCGGGTCTCGCCGAGCACCACGTAGTCGGGGTTGTTGTCGGTCAGCACGTAACCGGCCTGGTACAGGGCGGTGGTGAGCCCCGCCTCGCCGATCACGTACGCCGTGCCGTTCGGCCGCTGGCTCTTGAGGAACTTGGCCGTGGCCAGGGCGGAGGTCCAGATGCACTCCTCCGGCACCTCCAGCCCCATCCCGGCCAGCCGGGCGCTGAGGTCGCGCGGAGTGTAGATGGAGTTGTTGGTGAGGACCAGGAACGGCTTGCCGGACTCCCGCAGCTTGCGCAGGAACTCCTCCGCCCCGGGAATCGGCGTGCCCTCGTGGATGAGGACCCCGTCCATGTCGGTCAGCCAGGACTCGATGGGCTTGCGGTCTGCCACGTGCGTGTCTCCCGAAGTGTTGCAGCGTCTTGCGTCGTACGAGGGCCCTGACCCGGCACAGCCTAATCCGCCCGGGTGTGCGGGAACAGGACGTCCCGCCCACCGGACCGGCGCCGACCCGGCCTCCCGCACCCGCGTCACCTGCCGCTTCCACCTGCCCGACGCCCACCCCGACGACCCACCCCGACGCCCACCCCGACGGCCCTCCCGCCCGGGCGCCCTCCGCACTCCCCGGCGCCGTTCACCGAACCGGGAGCAATCGGGCACCTCGTGATTGAGTAGGCGCATGAACCCGAAGACGACACCCGGCCCGTTCCGCGTCGGCCTGATCGGCTACGGCCTGGCCGGCTCCGCGTTCCACGCGCCGCTGATCGCCACCACCCCGGGGCTGCGGCTGGACGCCGTGGTCACCGCCAACCCGGACCGGCGCGCCCAGCTGGCGAGCGAGCACCCCGGCGCCCGCGCCGTGGACACGCCCGAGCAGCTGCTCGCCGACCCGGACGCGCTCGACCTGGTCGTCATCGCCTCGCCCAACCGCACCCACGCGCCGCTCGCCCGCGCCGCGCTGCGGGCCGGCCTGGCCACCGTGGTGGACAAGCCGCTGGCCGGCACCGCCGCCGAGGCGCGGGAGCTGTGCCGGCTCGCCGAGGAGCGGGGCGTCCTGCTCTCCGTCTTCCACAACCGGCGCTGGGACGGCGACTTCCTCACCGCGACCCGGCTGGTGCGCGGCGGCGCGCTCGGCCGGGTGCACCGCTTCGAGTCCCGTTTCGAGCGCTTCCGCCCCAAGCCCAAGCCGGGCTGGCGGGAGCTGGCCGACCCGGCCGAGGTCGGCGGCACGCTGTACGACCTGGGCAGCCACCTGGTCGACCAGGCGCTCACCCTGTTCGGACCGGTCGAGACGGTGTACGCGGAGATCGACGTGCGGCGCGACGGCGCGGTGGTGGACGACGACGCCTTCCTCGCCCTCACCCACACCTGCGGCACCCGTTCGCACCTGTGGACCAGCGCCGTCACCCCGCTGATCGGGCCCCGGCTGAGGGTCCTCGGCGACACCGCCGGCTACGTCAAGACGGGCATGGACCCGCAGGAGGCCGACCTGCGGGCCGGCCTGCGCCCCGACGGCACCCACCCCTGGGGCGCCGACCGGCCCGCGCACTACGGCACCCTCGGCACCGACGAGTCCGCGATCTCGCTGCCCACCGACCCGGGCGACTACCCCGCCTTCTACACGGGCATCGCCGCCGCCCTGACCGACCCGGGCACCCCGCCCCCGGTCGACCCGCGCGACGCGGTGGCCGCCCTGGCCGTTCTGGAGGCCGCCCGCACCTCCGCCGCGACCGGGACGGCGGTCCGCCCGGGCTGAGGAACGCCTCGCCGGAACCTGCCGCCCCCACGGACTCGCCTCCTACGATGAGCGGATGAGCAGTCAACGGGGGCGGCAGATCGACGCCGACGAGCGCCGCGATCGCGAACGCGCGTGGTCCGCCGAACAGAAGAAGCGCGAGAGCGCGTGGACCGCGGAGTTCGAGGCGCGGCAGAAGGCGCAGCAGGCCGAGGCGCGCGAACGCGAGCTGGTCACCTCCATCGCCGCGAACCGGGCGGCCTGGGCGGAGGGCCGCCGGACCGGAGCCGACGCCCTCGGCTACATCGACGTCACCGGGCCGGACGCCGTGACCGTACGGATCGCGGTGGTGTGGCTCGGGCGGTTCAGGGCGACCCGGAAGCGGCTGAACGACTACAACCCGTTCCGGAACGTCGATCCGGGCAGCGGCGAAGGACTGATCGTCCTCATTCCGTACGCCGTGCTCGTGGGCCTGGACTCCGGGCTCCGCTGGCTCGTCCTGCAACTGCTCGGCCGCCCGCTCTGGGCCGTCGCCGCCAAGGCGGGGAGCGACCGGGACAAGCGCGGGGGCAACACCGTCCTGCTGCGCACCCGGGACCGGGCGGTGGCACTGCGGCACGCGGCCGCCCTGGCCGACCGGGTCGAGCAGGAGGGGGCCGCCGCCCTCACACCCCGATGACCTCCACCGCCGAGCCCAGCCCCCGGAAGTCCGCGACGTTGCGGGTGTACAGCGGCAGCCCGTGGGCCGAGGCGACCGCGGCGATCATCAGGTCTATCCGGCGCGGGCGCGGCTGCCGCCCGGCGGCGATGGTGAGGGTGACCAGCGTCCCGTAGCGGGCGGCGGCCGCCGCGTCGAAGGGCAGCGGGTCGAAGTCCGCCATCGCCGCGCCCAGCACTTCCAGCCGGGCCGCCCGGCTGGCCGGGTCCCGGGCCATCGACACGCCCTGCTGCAGCTCGGCGAAGGTGATCGCGGTCAGCTCCGGCACCGTCGGCAGGTCGGATGCGTTGAGCAGCGCCAGGTCGATGTAGACGCAGGTGTCCAGCACCCCGGCCGGCCGCCTCCGGGACGCCCTGCGGCGCTCAGCCACGCCGCCGCTCGAACGGGTCGTCTCCCTCGTCCCCGACCAGTTCCTCGGGCCCGAAGTACTCCTCGGCCTCCTTGCGCATCTGCTGGTGGTCCACCCGCGGCAGCTTCACGTGCCGCGCCACCAGCTCCTCCGCCGTGAGCCGCCGACGCCCGGACACCGGCCGCAGCTCGGCGACCTCGACCCCGTTCCTGGTGATGTGGAAGGTCTCGCCCGCCTCCACCGCGTCCATCACCGCGGCGGAGTTGTTCCGGAACTCCCGCTGGGTAATCGTCTTCACCCTTCCAAAGTAGCCCCGCGTAGCCCCCCTGGCTACACCCCGAACGGCCCCCGCCCGTTCCCCCGAAACCCACCCCCGCCCGCGCCCGATCGACTAGGTTCGACCACCGATCATTCGAACAGAGGGGGGCTTCTGTCGTGTCCGGAACCAGCGAGAAGGACCTGAATCCCTGGCTCTACGGCCAGGACGCGCCACCACCACAGGATCCGTTCAGCCCGCCCCGCACGGCCGGGCCCTGGACGGGCGCCGCGGGCCCGTCCGTCCTGGTCCAGCCGGCCGCACTCCAGCAGGCCGCCGGTGAATCGCGGCGGATCCGGGGTGAGCTGCAGTTCTCGGTCGGCCGCGTCGAACCCGACACCGCCGCGGCGGTCCAGGCTCTGGCCGGCGGATTCGCCACCGGACCCGCGCTGTCGCAGGCGCTCACCTGGTGGAAGGCCCGCTGGACCAGCCTCGACAACCGGCTCGGCCTGACCGCGGACCGCCTCGACGCCACCGCACGCGGCTACCGGGCGGCCGACGGCTCCGCCGCGGCCGGCTTCAAGGGGCCGTGAACCATGGTGACCTTCGCCCTGCTCCGCCACGCTTCCTTCACCTCCCTCGACCATGCGGGCGGCACCTGGAACGGCGTCTCCGGCCACCTGGAGCACCTCGCCGGCCGGCTGCGGTCCGGTGTGCTCCATCCCCTCTCGGGAGGCGGCGGCCCGTACGCGCCTCCGCCCGCCGGAAGCCGGCCCTGGACCGGCGCGGCCGCCGATGAGGCCGTACGGGAGATCGGCTTCCTGGCCGACGAACTGCACGCTTTCCACTACGAGGCGCTGGCCGTCGCCGCCGCGCTGCACCGTGCCCGGAAGGCCTTCACCGAGGCCCAGCAGAAGCTGCTGCGGGCGATCGGCGACGCCGAGGCCCTCGGAGCGACCGTGGCCGACGACGGCACGGTCACCCTGCCCGACCTGCCGCCCGAGGAGCGCAACGACCCCGAGGCGATCGCCTACCGGAAGCGGCAGTGGGACGAACTGCAGCACCACGTCCAGGACATGACCGCGGCACTGACGGCGGCCACCGAGGCCGACAACGCCGTGGCCGCGGCCCTGCGCGCGCTCAACCCGGAGGAGGTCGACCCGGCGACGCATCCGGACGGGGCCGCCAACGCCCTGAGCGATCTGGAGACGGCCATGGGCATGCCCACCGATCCCAAGGCTCGGAAGGCGTGGTGGGCCGCGCTCGACCCCGCGCTACGGGCCGGGCTGCTCTCGGCCGATGCGGACAGCCTGATCAAGGCAGGGATCCTGGGGCCGACGGAGTACGAGTGGTCGTCGCCGGACAAGGGGGCCGGACCGTGGGGAGTCCGGGAACCGGGCATCGCCGACCAGGTGATGCGGGTGGAGGTCGCGAGCATGGTCGGCGGCGGTGCGCTCGCCGGCTACCCCGATGCCGCCCGCAACATGGCGCACTACCTGGACGGCAACGGAAAGCCCCTGATTCTGGCCGTCGAGCCCATGCTTCGCGACGACGCCGGCTTCCGGGCGAGCGCGGATGCTCAGCTGGCCGCCAACAGGGACAAATGGCGTCAGGCCGCAGTGGAGGCGTTCGAGAAGTCGGGGGGAGCGCCGGTCGCGATCCCCGTCGAGAGTCCGGTCGGCACCCGGAGGTTCGATGATCTCAATTGGTACCGCGCAATCGGAGGCCACCAGTACCTCACGTCCGGAGTGGTGACGGCCGTCCCAGGGCCGGACGGCAAGCCCCAGGTGTCACTGCAGTACCAGGTCAATGTCTGGGACCGCTACAACTGGGACGAGGGCAAGAGCACGCCGATCGCCGGAACCACCATCACGGACCACGACATGGCGACCTTGCACCAGACGGGACTGGCCCAGGAGTTCGACATCGTCGGCAGGACCAAGCCGATCACCGTCCCACTCGACGAACCCACCGCACCTGGGGGAAGGACGCCATGACGCGGAAGCAACGGTGGGTGGTGCTGCTGGCGATCGTGGTGCCGCTGGTGCTGGCGGGGGCCGCCGTGGGAGGGCTCCACTGGCTGCGGGAGTGGGACCGGCATCCGGCGCCGGACAGCGGGCGGCCCGGGTCGTGGACGACGGTCACGTCGGAGTTCGTCGGGGAGTTCTCGCGCGTGCGGCCGCCCGCGTCGGCGGGCGAGGTGCGTTGGGCCTACCAGAAGGGGTTCCAGGACGACACCGCGTACCTCTCGTTCCGGCTGCCGCCGGGCGAGGAGGAGCGGTTCCTGGCCGATATCGGGACGGCGGTGAAGCCGAGCGTCGAGAGCCCGGTCGACAGCGGTGCGCTGGAAGGGTTCCGGCACGCGGGTGCACCGGATCCGGGGGCGGCGGGCCCCTTGCGGGAGGGTTCCTTCCTGGCCGAGCCGCTGCCGGGGCACACCAAGCGGCTCGCGGCGAAGCTGTGGCTGGCGTCGGAGGCGGACGGGGGCGCGCGGGTGTGGGTGTACGGGATGGATGCGCCGTAGGGGATTTCCCCGATGCAGCGGGAACCCGGTGCGCCGTAGGATCGTCCTGCTGGTACGTCAGGAAGCCGATGGGACACCGGGAGGGGGAGCGCGCCGTGGCCGTCGTCGCGATGCTGCTGGGCCTGCTCCGGGTGCTGACCGGGGAGTTGGTGGCCGACAGCGGAATGCTGGCGTCGGTGGCCGCCGTCGCGGCCGTGGCGCTGGTGGCCGGGGCGGTCGCCGGGGCGCTGGCCGGGGCGCGGCTGCTGGGGGCGCGGGCGCCGGCGGCGGTGCGCAGCGGGGTGCTGCGGCGTCGGGCGTTCGGTACGGCGTTCCTTCCGCAGCGTGATCCGGATGCCCGGGGCAGGCGACGCCCGAGGGCGCCGGGGGCGGCCCTGGCGGCCGCGTGAACCCCCTCCTTCCGTAGGCAGTTCTTCGCAGCCGTCCTCCGCCGTTCACTCATTCCTGAGACCCCGGAGGGCTCGCTCCACCATGTCCGTACTCGCCGTTCTCGACCCGGCCGTCGCCCTGGCGCACGCCGTCGTCGCCACTGTCGCCCACCTGGTGCCGACCGCGCTCGCCATCGTCCTGTTCACCGTCGCCGTCCGGCTGGCGCTGCACCCGCTGGCGCGGGCGGCGGCGCGCGGGGAGAAGGCCCGGGCGCGGCTGGCGCCGAAGGTCGCCGCGCTGCAGAGGAAGCACAAGGACCGGCCGGAGCGGCTGCGGGAGGCGCTGGCCGAGATGTACCGCAAGGAGCAGGTGTCGCCGTTCGCGGGGTGTCTGCCGCTGCTGGTGCAGGTGCCGTTCTTCTCGGTGATGTACCGCCTGTTCACCACGCCGAACGATCTGCTGGACCACACCCTGTTCGGTGTGCCGCTGGGCCTGCATGTCACGGGTGCGCACGGCGTCGGGCAGTGGGCGGTGTTCGGGGTGCTGTTCGCCGGGCTGGCGGCGGTCGGGTTCGTCAACTTCCGCCGGGCCCGACGCACGGCCGCGGCCGCGACCGCAGCGGCGACGGCGCAGCCCGCCCCGCAGCCGGGGGCGGGACTGCTGCCGTACCTGTCGTTCGGGTCGGTGCTGTTCGCGGCGCTGGTGCCGGCGGCCGCCGTGCTGTACCTGCTGACGGCCGGTGTCTGGTCGGCCGCCGAGCGGGCCTGGCTGTACCGGGACGGCACGCCGGTGCCGGCGGCCGCGCTGCTGGCCTGACGGGTGATGGCCCGACGGGCGATGACCTGACGGCCCGGTCGTCAGAAGTGGCGCAGCAGCTCGGGGAAGGTCCCGAGCTGCAGCGTCGCCTCGTCCGGGCCGAGTTCCGCGTGCTCCAGCACCCAGGTGTGCTCGTGCGGGATGAACACGGTGCGCAGGCCGGCCCGGCGGGCGGGGGCGATGTCGGACTTGGGCGAGTTGCCGATCATCCAGGTCCGGCCGGGGTCGAGGCCGAGGTCGGCGGTGAGCTGCCGGTAGGTGTCGACCGACTTCTCGGCGACGATGTGGATGCCGCGGAAGTGGTGGTCGATGGTGGACTCGTCCACCTTGCGCTGCTGTTCGCGCTGGTCGCCCTTGGTGAGCAGCAGCAGGTGGTGGCGGTCGGCGAGGGCGGCCAGGGTGTCGGCGACGCCGGGGATCAGTTCGACGTCGCGGCTGGTCAGCGGGGTGAGCAGGTCGTCGATCCGGGCCTGCTCGGCGGCCGTGGGGGTGCGGCTGTTGAGCTGCTCCAGGCAGTCGGCGAGGCTCTGCCGGAAGACGGTGGCGCCGTAGCCGAGGGTGGCGGAGTTGGCGGCCTCGATCCGGTTCAGCAGGGCCCTGGTGCGCTCCTGCTCGGCCGGGGTGGTGGTGACCCAGTCCAGGAAGCCGTCGATGACCCGCTCGAAGAGGACGTTGTTCTCCCAGAGCGTGTCGTCGGCGTCGAAGATCAGGGTCTGGTCGGTGTGCATCATCCGGTGGTCTCCAGGGGAAGTCGGTCGGGCGGCAGGGAACGGCAGCACGGAACGGCAGCACGGAACGGCAGCACGGAACGGCGGCGGGAAAGGACGGCAGGGAAGGGCCGCGGGAAAGGGCGGCGGTGGAGGCCGGTCAGGCGGCGGGCGGCAGCAGGCGGGCGGCGCGGTGGAGGGTCTCGCGGAGGTTCTCCTCGGTGGTCCGCCGCCCGGCCTCCTCGACGGTGAGCCACTCCAGCGGGGACGCCGGGTTCTCCGGCCGGGCCTGCTCCGGGGTGTCGGTGGCCAGCAGGAAGCGCAGGTCGGCGTGCTCGTGCGCGGGTTCGGCGGGCGAGGCGGGGACGGGCACCACGGCGAGGTGGACGAGGGCGGGGCCGGGCCAGGGGGTGAGGTCGGTCAGGCCGGTCTCCTCCAGGCCTTCGCGCAGGGCGATGTCCAGCGGCCGGGTCTCCCCCGGGTCGCCGTGGCCGCCGACGTGCAGCCAGGCCTGCTGGCGGACGTGCCAGCGCAGCAGGACGCGGCGGGTCGGCGGGTGGACGATCAGGGCGGAGGCGGTGAAGTGCAGCGGGAAGGTGCTTCTGTTCCAGGCGTCGGCGACGCCGAGGAGGCGGCGGGCCCGCTCGTGGTCGGCGGTCTCCACCGGGCCCTGCGGGCGGTGGTCGTCCAGCAGTCGGGCCAGGTCGGGGCTCTGTGACGGGCTGCCCGTGGTCACCATGGGTCTGCGCTCCTCGTTCCGTTCCGGGAGACCGTGCGGGCCGCGCGGACCGCGTCAACCGGCGTGCGGGAGCGGGAGGTCGGGGCGGGCGTTCGGCCCCGGGGCTTCGGGTTCCGGCGAACCCGCGCAGCCTAGCCCGGGGGCGCTCGGGCGGCCCACCGGTTTTCCCCGCGGGCCGCACGCGGCCACCGACGCCCGCACGCGCCCAGCGCCGCCCGCGCGGGCCCGTACCCGCGCGGGCCGCACCCGGCCCGCGGACGTCCGCGGCAGACGTTCCCCCGGAGGACACCTCCCGTACCGCCGGCGGCATACCGGCTGGTCCGGGCGTTTCCCCGGAGGCCGTAGCCTGTGGTGATCGTTTCGGGACAGGTGGAGGGATGTCGTCATGGTGGCTGCTCCGGCGCTCGCCGAGCTGCGCGAGGTGTGCCAGCCGCAGGCCAAGCTTCAGAGCCGCAACGGCGAGCACTGGGCGGGCCGGCTGTACATGCGGGCCGTCTCGCTGCGGACCACCCGGCAGCTGGTGCGCACCTCGGTGTCGCCGAACACCCTCACCTGGGTGATGGTGGTGTGCGGGGTCGGCGGCGGCGCGGCCCTGCTGATCCCGGGCGTGACCGGTGCGGCGCTGGCCGTCGTGCTGTTCCAGCTGTTCCTGCTGTTCGACTGCGTGGACGGCGAAGTGGCGCGCTGGAAGCGCCAGTTCAGCATGGCCGGGGTGTACGTGGACCGGCTCGGCGCCTACCTGGCGGACGCCGCGCTGATGATCGGCGCGGGCGTACGGGCGGCGCGCGGCGGCTCGGAGCTGTGGGTGTCGGCGGGGCTGGCGGCCGCGCTGGGCGTGGTGCTGCTCAAGGCCTCGACGGACCTGGTGGACGTGGCCCGGGCCCGCAGCGGGCAGCTTCCGGCCACCGAGGAGTCGACGCAGCCGCGCTCCCAGGGCATCGCGACGGCCCGCAAGGTCGCCTCGCTGTTCAAGATCCACCGGGTGACGAACGGCATCGAGGCCTCGCTGGTGCTGCTGGCGGCGGCCGTGGTGGACGCCGGGCTCGGCAACCTGGACGCCACCCGGTGGACGCTCGCGGGCATCACGGTGATCACCTGGGGCATGGTGGTCGCGCACCTGGCGTCGATCCTGTCCTCCTCGCGGCTGCGCTGAGCGGCCGGGGCGCATCCACGGCGGGTTGACGCGCCCCTCCCCCGCCCGGGGGAGGGACCGGCGCCGAGACCGTCGCCGGGCGGACGCGGCGGGCCTGCGCCGGGCGGGAGGGTGAGGGCATGACGACGCCCCCGCCCGCCGCGGCCACCACCCCCGCCACTGCTGCTGCGGCCATCGCCGCTACCACCGCCCCCGCCACTGCCGCCATCGCCGCCGTTCCCGCCCCGCCCCGCTGGGCCGTGCGCGCCGCCCGCCTCGCCGCCGTCACCGCGCTGCCGGCCGGGTTGTGGCGGCTCGGGCTGGTGGCGGGCTGGCACGGCGGGTACACCGGGGCGGGCTACCGGGCGATGGGCTTCGCCGGGTGGGGCGCGGTGTGGCCGGTCTTCCTGAGCGTGATCACCGAGGCGCTCGCCCTGCTCACGATCGGGCTGGTCCGCCCGTGGGGCACGGTGCCGCCGCGCTGGGTCCCGTTCCTCGGCGGCCGCCCGGTCGACCCGCGCGCGGTGGTCGTCGCGGCCTCGGCCGGCGCCGCCGGCCTGGCCGTGCTGTGGACGCCGTTCGCCGCGTGGTGGGCCGTCCCGGGGACGGACATGACTCCGCGCGGCCATTTCCTGGTCGGCTTCCTCTATCTGCCGACCGTCGCCTGGGCACCGCTGCTGGCGGCCGTCACCGTGTCGTACCACCGCCGCCACCGCCGCCACCCCTGACATCACGGGCATCACGGGCACCACGGGCACTACGGGCACCACGGGCACCACCCGCTTCTTCGGAACCAGTCGGACTACATATGCAGTCCATCGACATATACAGTCGTCCGACAGTCCGACAGAAGGGGGCACGCCCATGCCACCCCGCACGACGACCCGGCCGCACCCTCCCCGGCCCGCCCAGGACCGGCCCGCCCCGGCCCTGCTCGCCACCGCCCGAGCCGCCGCCGTCCGGACGGCCGCCACCCGGCCCGCCGCCGTGCTGCTCGCCGGCTACCTCGCCGAGCTGCTGTTCCGGCTCGTCCTCGTCCGGTCCATGAGCTTCCCGTCGGTCCACCCCGACGAGGACTCCTATCTCGCCCTGGCCCGGGTGCTGGCCGGCGGCTCGGCGACCGAGATCCCGGTCGGCGTGGTCGTCCCCGGCGGCTACCCCCTGCTGATATCCCCCGCCCTGCGCCTGGCCGACGACCCGGCGACCGCCTACCACCTGGTCATGGGCGTCAACGCCGCCGTCAACGCGCTGGTCCTCCCGCTCGCCTACGTCGCACTGCGCCGCCTCGGCCTGAACCGCCGCCGCTCGTACGCCTTCGGCGCCGCGACCGCGCTGCTGCCGCCGGTGGTCTTCTACTCGCAGTTCGTGATGACCGACGCCGTGCTGCCCGTCCTGGTGCTCGCCTGGCTGCTCTGCCTGCACGGCTGGCTGGCCGACGGCCCGCTGCGGCGCCGCACCTGGCACGCCGTCGGGGCGGGGGCGTCGGCCGGTTGCGCGATGGCGGTGCACGACCGCGGCGGCGTGGTGGTCGCACTGACCGCCGCCGTCCTCCTCGGCGTGCTGCTGCTGCGCCGGGCGCCGTGGCGCGCCACGGCGGCCGGGCTCGCGGCACTCGGCCTCGGCGTGCTCGGCGCCGAGCTGCTGTCGGCCTGGCTGCACGCGCAGTTCACCGTCCCGGACAGCGATGTCGGCGGCTCCCTCTGGAAGGGCCTGACCGATCCGGCGATCGCCCTGCAGACCCTCGCCCGGGCCGCCGGCCAGGTCTGGTACTTCATCGCCTCCACCTGGGGCATCGGCGGACTCGCCGTCGTCGCCTGCCTGGGCGCGGTGTTCGACCGCCGCCCGCCGCGGGCGCTGCGGATCACCGGCGGCGTGCTGGTGGCGCTGCTGTTCGGCACGGCCCTGGCCGCCTCCGCCGCGCTGCCGCTGGACGGCCGGGTCGACGACTGGGTGTACGCCCGCTACACCTCCTGCCTCGTCCCGTCGGCCTTCGTGGCGGGCGTCGCGGTGCTCGCCGGGCACGGGCGCCGGGCACTGGTCCGGACGGCGGCGGTGGCGGCCGGGCTCGTCCCGCTGCTCGCCGGGGTCGTGGCGCTGGAGGCCGGCGAGCGGCTGCACACGTCGATGTTCATCCCCTGGACCCTGCCCGACGTCTCGTTCCTGGCCGCGGACTGGGGCCGGATCGACCTGCCCCGCACCTGCGCCGCCGTGGTGTTCGCGCTCGGCACGGTGGTGCTGGTCCGCAACAGCGGGGGGCGCCGGGTGCTCGGGGCGCTCGGCGTCTCGCTGGCGCTGTTCGCCGCCTTCGCGACCTCGACCATCACCGCGCAGGTCGCCCGGCCGCACGCGGTGGGGCGCGAGGGCCTGGCGACCGGCTTCACCCGCGCCTCCGGGATCACCGCGGACGACAACGTGGTGTTCGCCTGGGACGTCGACTGGGCGTTGCGCGCCACCCAGACCTTCGAGGTCTACCGCGGTCGGGTCTGGTTCCGCGACCCCCGCTGGCAGCCCGTCCCGGCGGAGGCGAACGTCATGGTCCTCCCGCTGCCCGAGGCGGGGAGGCCGCCGGAGGCCTACTGGCCCGGGCACCCCGCCGACTGGTACGTCGAGCGGTTCGACGCCGGGCAGAACTGGGCCGTCTGGCACCGGCGTTGAGCGGGCGCCGGACGCCCGGGATCGGGACCGGGACCGGGCAGGCACCGAACGCCCGACGCCGGACAGGCACCGAACGCCCGGGCCGGGCAGGCGCCGAGCGCGCCCCGGCCGCTAGGGCGCCGTACGGGCGTGCGCGGCGAGCACGGTGTCGAGCAGGCCGGGGAAGCGCCGCTCCAGGTCGACGGTGCGCAGGGCGGAGAAGCGCCGGTTGGCCTCCTCGCGCTGGGCGATCAGGCCGGACTCGCGCAGCACCTTGAAGTGGTGGCTCAGGGTGGAGGGCGCGACGTCCACCGGGAAGGTGCCGCAGGCCCGCTCGGGCTCGGTGCGCAGGATGCGGACGATGGTCATCCGGGTGGGGTCGGAGAGCGCGTGCAGGACGTCGAAGAGGTCGATCTCCTCGGTCTCGGGGTGCGCGAGCGCCGGTCGGCGGCGGGTGCTGCGGGGCATGGGTCGACCTCTCCGATCTGCGATGTTCGACATCCATGGAAACGGCGTGGTACCACTTGACCCGCACCAATTTCGTCGTTCGTCGAACATCGTAGTCGAGGGGGACCGACATGCGCGCACTGGTGATGACCGCACCCGGTGGAGCCGAGAATTCGCGGATCCAGGAGATCGCGGCGCCGCACCCCGGACCGGGGCAGGTGGCGATCGACGTCGCCTACGCCGGACTGAACTTCGTGGACGTGATGACCCGCCGCGGGGACGCCGCGTACGCCGCCGACTGGCCGTACCTGCCCGGCAAGGAGGTCTCCGGCACGGTCCGCGCGCTCGGCGCGGGCGTCACCGGACCGGCGGTGGGCGACCGCGTGGTCGCCGCGCCGGTCGGCGCCGGCCTGGCCGAGGTGGTGGTCGCGGAGGCCGCGCTCACCGTGCCGCTCCCGGACGCGGTGGCGCTGCGCGAGGCCGCCGCCGTCCCGCTGGGCCTGGCCACCTCGGTGCTGCTGCTGACCGACGCGGGCCGTTTCACCGCCGGGGACACCGTCCTCGTCCACTCGGCGGGCGGCGGGATCGGCAACGCCGTCGCCCGGCTCGTCCCGCTGCTCGGCGGCGGTCGGCTGATCGGCACGGTCGGCCGGCCGGAGAAGGCCGCTGCGGCGATCGCCTCCGGCTACGACCACGCCTTCGCCCGTTCCGACGAAGCGGCCGAGGCGATTCGCGCCGCCACCGGCGGCCGGGGCGTCGACCTGGTGCTCGACCCGCTGGGCACCGCGGCACTCGACCTCGACCTCGCCGTGGCCGCGCCCGGCGCGCGGATCGTGCTGTTCGGCAACGCGGGCGGCGGCACCGTCGCCGACCTGCCCCCGCTCGGCCGCCTGATGGCGGGCAACCTGACCGTCACCGGCTTCAGCCACCGCGGCCTGGCCGCCACCGCCCCCGAGCGGCTGGCCCGCGCCATCCGCCGGGTCCTCGACCTGCTCGCCGACGGGGGCCTCGCACTGCCGGTCACCGAACTGCCCGGCCTCGACGCCGTCCCGGCCGCCCACGACGCCATGCAGGACGGGCTGGCGACCGGCAAGTACGTGGTGCGCGTCGGCGGCTGAGCCCGGCCGCCCGGAGAATCCGCATGACGCTCCGTGCCCGGTCTGTTTGACTCACCGCCATGAGCACCTCGCACGTCCTTCCGGTCCTGCGCACCACCAACCGGTGGGTCGCCTACGACGCCGCCCAACGGCTGCTGGGCATCACCGTGCACCGGCGCTCGACGGAGGCGAACGCGTACGCGGACGAGCTCACGGCGGCGGAGGCCCGGCGGCTGTTCGAGGCCTTTCCCGACCACGTGCACCCGGGCGGCCAGGAGCGGAACGTCGGGACCGACGAGCTCCGACGGCTGTTGGCGGCGGGCGATCCCCGAGTGGACGCACTGGCCCCGTTCGCGTTCCATCTGGACGAGCGGCCCGCCGGGTCGATCGAGGACAGGTTCCTCGCCCTCCTCGGCTCCTCGCCCGCTTCACTGTCCTGGGGCGGCTTCGCCTGGCCGGCCGCCCCCGAACTCGGCCTGGACGTCCGCGCCAAGGACGCCGGTGTCCAGATCGCCCTCAGCAGCGACAACGTCGACTTCGACCGGCCCGCGGACGACCACACCCTGTTCATCCACTTCCGCCAGGGCGACGTCGAGCGCGCCGAGTGGCTGGCCCGGCAGGTCGGGCTGGCACCCGTCGGGCCGGTGGAGCACGGCTGGTAGTCCCCGGGCACAGCCCCCCGCCCGGTCGGCGTTGGGCCGGGCATGACCGAGATTCTGGTGATCGGCGCAACCGGCAGTGCGGGCAGGCGCGTTGTGGCCGCGCTGGTCGAAGGCGGCCACGCGGTACGGGCGTTGGTGCGCGATGCCGCGAAGACCGTACTGCCCGCGGAGCCCGAGGGCCTGGGGCCCGCGCCGGCCGGCGGGGTGGAGGCGGTGTACCTGATGTGGCCCGGGCTGCCCGTGCGGCCCCGGGTGGTGGAGCTGATCGCCCGGCGCCCCCGGCGGGTCGTCCACCTGTCGGCGGACGTGGCGGACCTCGCCGACGACGAGCCGGCCGTGGTCTTCCACCAGGAGATCGAGCGGCTGATCCGGCACTCGGGCCTTGACCGGACCTTCGTCCGGGCGATCGACTTCGCGGACGCCCGGCTGCGCGCCTGGGCGTCGTTCACGCGGGAGCGGGAGCGGGAGCGGGAGCGGGTGACCGGCACCGTGCGGGAGGTGCTCGGGCGTCCGCCGCGCGACGTCCGCGACCGGGTGCGGGATCGCGCGGCGGACTTCCGGCAGCCCGGCGGCCGCGTGCCGGGCCGTCGGGCCGTCGGGCTGTCGGGCCGTCGGGCTGTCGGGCTGTCGGGCTGTCGGGCCGCACCGTGGACGTCAGTAGCGGACGGCCTTGACCACCACGGGCGTCAACGGCTGGTCGGCCGGCTGCCGGCTGAAGGCGACGGGCTGGGCCTTGCCGTTCGCCGGGACGTTCTCGGCGCCGACGATCGAGCTGTCCACGGCCTTGCCGCTGGAGTCGGTGAAGTCGACCTGGACCGCGTAGGAGGCCGCATTGGGCCCCGGGTTCTGGATCGTGACGACCACGGCGTGCAGGCCGCCGGTGCTCTGCCGGGGAAGGCCGGTGATGGTGACGTCGTTCAGCGCGTTGCCGCCGTCCGTCACCCCGCTGAGCACCGAGGCGGCCTTCTCCCGGGTCGCGGCCTGCTGCGCCGACACGGACGCCTGGAAGGAGGACGCCGCCGCGGAGAGGGAGGCGGCGGCTTCGGAGGCGGCCGCCGACGCCGAGACCGCCGCGGCCGACGCCGAGGCCAGCAGCGACTGCGCGGCGGAGGCAATGGCGGAGGGCGGCTCGCCGGAGAAGGCGCTGGCGTTGGGCAGGGTGGCGGACGGCGAGCCGGCCGACGTGCCCGACGAGCTGCTGCTGCAGGCCACCAGCACGACGGCGCCGGACGCCGCCGCGATCAGCGCGATCGTGCGCTGCGGGGTCCAGCTGCGGCCAGGTCGCCGGTCGCCGCCCTGGGAACGGCCGAGCGGCGGACGCCCCGGCAGCGGACGGTGGCCGGGGCCGTGGCTGGGGGGACTGTGGAGTTCACGCACCGAGGATCCCTCTCCTGGTCGGTGTTCGGCGGCCGAGGGGCCCGTACGTCCCCATGCTTGGCAACATCGCGCTCCACAGCGACAGCTCCTGACCCGTCCGAGTGGGCGGGGCCGCGCACGGGCGGTGCGTCGCGGCCCCGGACGGGTCGGGGCGGCGGCCCCGGACAGGTCGGGCGCGGACGCGAGCCGGACAGGTCGGGCCCGGACGCGAGCCGGACGGGAGCCGGACCGGGCCCGAGGGAGGCCTCAGGCTCCGATGGTCAGCACCGCCTTGCCGTGCAGCCGCCGGCCGAGCAGGGCGTCGACCGCCTCGGCCGCGTCGTCCCAGTCGCCGCTCCAGGTGATACCGGGGTCCAGCTCGCCCGCCGCCACCCGGTGGGCGAGCCACCCGAGGTCGCGGCCGAGGCCGGTGCAGCCGAGCAGGTAGAAGGAGACCACCGCGCGGTCGTGCCTGTTCGCGTCGCCGAACAGGGTGCCGAACGCGAAGTCCTCGCCCCGGCCGGAGCTGTGGCCGGTGGCGACCAGGACGCCGCCGGGGCCCAGGGCCTCGTAGGCCTCGACCAGTTGGGGGCCACCGACGACGTCGACCACGCCGTCGACCGGCCCGGCGGTCTCCTTCGGCGAGGCGACCACCTCGTGGGCGCCGAGGCGGCGCAGCACCTCGCCGTTGCGGTCCGGCGAGCCGGTGGACGCGACCACGTGCGCGCCCGCCGCCCGGGCGAGCTGGACGGCGTACCGGCCGACGCCCCCGGTGGCACCGGTGACCAGGACGCTGCGGCCGAGCAGCGGGCCGATGCGGTGCAGCGCGCGCAGGGCGCTGAGGGCGGCGACCGGGATGGTGGCGAGGGCGGCGAGGTCGGCACCGGCGGGTGCGGCACCGATCAACCCGGTGTCCACCGCCCGGAGTTCGGCCCAGCCGCCGGCCGGCATCAGGGTGACCACCGGGGTCCCCTCGGCGGGGCCGGAGCCGTCGGCGGCGGCGCGTTCGACGATGCCGGCGGCGTCCCAGCCGAGGACGGTGCCGTCGGGGGCCGTGTCGAGGCCGAAGGCGACCTCGCCGTAGTTGAGCGAGGTCGCGGTGACCCGGACCAGTGCCTGGTGGGGCGCCGGCTCGGGGTCCGGGGCCGTACCGAGGCGCAGGCCGCCGGGGGCCGAGCGGTCGACCAGGAGTGCACGCATGGAGGATCCTCCCCAAGATTCTGCCACTGAGTGGCATAAGCCTACAGGTGGCATTACAGCCCCGACTAGACTGACCGCGATGACTCCCGAGAAGGCCACCGCCACGGCACCGGAGCGGGGCGCCGAACAGGCCCCCGAGGCGCCGGGCGCCGCGCTCCCGCTGCGCGAGCGCAAGAAGCTGCGCACCCGTCAGGCGCTGATCGACACCGCCCTGGAGCTGTTCGGCGAGCACGGCTTCGACGGGGTGACGCTGGACCGGCTGTGCGAGGCCGTCGAGGTCTCCAAGCGGACCTTCTTCCGCGCGTTCTCCAGCAAGGAGGACGTCGCGATGGCGCCCACCCAGGACCTGTGGACGACGTTCCTGGAGGTGCTGGAGAGCCGGCCGTCGGACGACGGCCGGCTGATGGCCCTCCTGGAGGGGACTCTCACCGAGGCGATCGACCGGATGCCGGCCGACGGCTGGGCCGAACGCGCCCTGGCGAGCCGCCGACTGGCCGCCCGGACGCCCTCGATGGACGCCCACGGGCTGGCCTTCTGCGAGCGGGCGACCCGGGAGGCGGTGTCGACGGTCACCCGCCGGTTCGCCCTCGACGGCCCCGAGGCGGGCGCCGCGCTGCGCGCCCGGCTGGCGACGGACATGCTGGTCGCCGCGTTCCACCAGGCGATGGACGGCTGGGTGGCGCAGCCGTCCGGGCACACCCGCGCCGACCTCGCGCGACGGCTCCGGACGGCCTGCGCCGAACTGCCGGGCGCGCTCGCGGCATCGGTCGAACCACGGCGGGCCTGAGCCTCGGCACCGGCCGAACCGCGGCGGGCCCGAACGCGGCCCGGCACCGCCGCACCGAGGGCCGCCGTCAGTCCGCGGCGGTGAGCCGGGCGAGCACGAGCCCGGCCACGATCAGCGCCAGCGCGGCCGCCCGGCCCGCACCGAGCGACTCGTGCCGCAGGACGGCCCCGAGCGTGATGGCACCGACCGTGCCGATGCCGGTGAACATCGCGTAGGCGAGGCCGGCCGGGAGGTCGCGCATGGCCCGCGACAGCAGGTGGACGGACAGCGCGCCGAGCAGTACGCACAGCGCGGTGGGGCCGGGGCGGGTGAAGCCGTCGGTCGGCTTGATGCTCTGCGACCAGACGACCTCGACCAGGCCGGCGGCGAGCAGGAGGAGCCAGGACACGGCCGCCTCACCCCCGCCCGCCGGCACGCGCCCCGGCCTCCCCGGGCGCCGCGCCCACCCCGGCCGCACCCACCCCGGCCGCCTCGCGGGCCAGCCGCCGGCCGGCCTCGGTGGCCTCGGTCAGGGCGGCGGCCAGCGACGCCTCGTGCTGCGGGAGCCGTTCGGCCAGTGCCGGGTCCACGGTCGCGTTCGCCAGTTCGGCGCCGATGACCAGGGTGTCCTCGACGGCGTAGTGCCCGTGGAAGAAGTCCACCAGGTAGCGCGTCTGGTGGTCGAAGGGCGCGCGCGGCATGCCCGGCCGGTAGGAGCCGCCCTGGGCGGAGGCGACCACGAAGCGCCGCGGCCGCAGGTTCATCTTCGGGAAGGTGACCTGGTCGATCCAGAGCTTGAGCTGGGCCGGGACGCCGAAGTTGTACATCGGCGAGCCGATCAGGACGACGTCGGCGGCGAGCAGTTCGGCGAGCAGCGGTTCGAGGACCGCCCACGCGGCGCGCTCGGCGTCGGTGCGGACCGCCTCGGCGTAGCGGTCGGGCTCGACGATGCCCTCGCGGAGCAGGGTGTCGCAGATCGTCGTCCAGGCCTCGCCGATCGGCGGCACGGGCTCGGCCGCGAGGTCCCGGTAGGTGCAGGTGCCCTGCGGCGCTTCGGCGCGCCAGGCCTCGGCGAAGGCCGCGCCGATCCGGCGGGAGAACGAGCTGCGGCGGGCGCTGGCGTCGAGGTGGAGGAGCTGCGGCATGACGGTACCCCCGGAATTCCACAAGCGGACACGGCGTCCGCTTGTCTGGTGACGATGCTAGCCATCAAGTGGACAGGGCGTCCACTTGTTAGAATCGGCCCATGCCACCGACCGAACGCGCCGACGCCGCCCGCAACCGACTCAAGGTGCTCCGGGCGGCCGAGCAGTTGTTCACGACCCGCGACCCGGCCGCCGTGACCATGGAGGACATCGCCCGGGCGGCCGGCGTCGGCCGCGGCACGCTCTACCGCCGCTACCCGGACCGCGCCTCGATCGCGCGCGCCCTGCTGGACGCCCACGAGCACGAGATCCAGGAGCAACTCCTGCGCGGGGAAGACCCGTTGGGCCCTGAGCCGGCGGCCGCCCCGGCCGAGCGGCTGAGCGCCTTCTACTCGGCGATGGTCCGCCTGCTGGAGCGCCACTCCCACCTGCTGCTCGGCGCCGAGACCGGCCCGGCCCGGCTGGCCACCGGCGCCTACGGCTTCTGGCGCGCGCACGTCCGGATGCTGGCCGCGGCGGCGCGGGCCGAGGACCCGGACGTCCTCGCCGACCAGTTGCTGGCACCGCTCGCCCCGGAGCTGTACCGCCACCACCGCGACCGGGGCGTGTCCACCGAACGCATCGAGGCGGGGCTCCACCTGCTCGCCCACCGCATGCTCGGCGACTGAGGCCCGGGCCTGCCGGACCCGCCGGGCCCGCCCGAGGGTGGACCTGCGGGGAGCGGGCCTACGCGGCCCGCAGGGAGTCGAGCCAGCGCAGCAGGCGGCCCCCTTCGCGCGTCATGACCTCCGGGTCGCGCAGCGCGTTGGCGAGCAGCGACATGCCCTGGTAGCCGGCGACCAGGGTGAGGGCCAGGCCGTCCGGGTCGGGCAGGCCCAGCTCGCGGAACTGGCCCGCGGCCCAGTCGAGCAGCCGCCGGATCACCGCGCCGGCCTCCGCGTCGAGGTCCCCGTCGGTGCGCTTGTCGAGTTCGACGGCCAGGGTGCCGGTCGGGCAGCCGTGCCGGGCGGCGAGGTCACGCTGTCCGACCCAGGCCTCGACCAGTGCCTTGAGGCGGTCCAGCGGGTCGGGCAACCGCTCCAGCCGCTCGGCGAGTTCGTCCAGGTGTGCACTGTGCGCGGAGAGCGCGGCGCGGACCAGCTCGTCCTTGGTCTTGAAGTAGTAGTAGACGTTCCCGACCGGGACGTCGGCCTCGCGCGCGATGTCGGCGAGGGTGGTCCGCTCGACGCCCTGTTCGTGCAGGACCTTGGCCGCGGCCGCGGTGAGCCGTCGGCGCTTCTGCGACGCCGCCGTGCGCCGGTTCACTGAGTCAGTCATCCGACTGACTATAGACAGCCGCCCCGGAAGGCGGCTACGGTCTTTCTCAGTCAGCCAACTAACTCACTGGCTCGACCGCACATCTCACTCCTGACATCTCACACCTGGGGGCGGAAATGATCACAGTGACGGGCGCGACCGGCAACATCGGCCGGACGCTGGTGGAGCTGCTGGCCGAGGCGGGCGAACAGGTGGTCGCCGTGTCCCGGCAGCCGCAGCCCGACCACCCGGCGGCCGGGGTCCGCTGGGCCCGGGGCGGCCTCGGCGACGCCGCCGGCCTGCGCCCGGCCCTCGAAGGGTCCCGCGCGCTGTTCGTCGTGCTGGGCGGCGAGCTCAACAGCCACGGCGAGAGCCCGGAAGCCCTGCTGAGGACGGTCGCGGACGCCGGGGTGGAGCGGATCGTCCTGGTCTCCTCGCAGGTCGGCGCCACCCGGCCGGACGCCCCCTCGCACGCCCGGCTGCGGGAGTTCGAGGCCGCCGTGCGCGCCTCCGGACGGGACTTCACCGTCCTGCGCCCCGGCGGCTTCGCCTCCAACGCCTTCGCCTGGGCCGCGACGGTCCGGGCGGAGCGGACGGTCTTCGCGCCGTTCGGCGGGGTGGCGCTGCCCGTGGTCGACCCGGCGGACATCGCGGCGGTCGCCGCCGCCGTGCTGCGCGAGGACGGCCACGGCGGCCGCACCTACGAGCTGACCGGACCGGAGGCGATCGGACCGCGCCGGCAGGCCGAGGTCATCGCCGAGGCCCTGGGCGAGGAGGTGGCCTTCGTGGAGCTGTCCCGGGAGCAGGCCCACGCCCACCTGGCACGGTTCATGCCGGAGCGAGTGATCGCCGGGACGCTGGACGTCCTCGGCCTCCCGCTCCCCGCCGAGCAGGCGGTCAGCCCCGACGTGGCGGCCGTGCTGCACCGCCCGGCCGCGCCCTTCCGGGCCTGGGTCGAGCGCAACCTGCCGGCCTTCCGGTAGCACCCGCGCGGCCGCCCCGGACGCGCGAGCACAACGCGCCCGGGGCGGGCCGCCGCGCAGGCGGGCCCCGCGCAGGCAGGCGGGCCCACCCGGGCGGGCCTCACGCGAGCAGGCCCACGCAGGCGGGCCCCACCCGGCGGGCCCCACCCGGCGGGCCCCACCCGGCGGGCCCCACCCGGCCGGGCCTCAGGCCGTGGCCGGCCTGGCCGCCTCGGCGTCCTCCGCCTCCGGGGCGGGAACGGCGCGCAGCCGGGGACCGGGCGGCGCGGGGATGAACGCGGCGACGGCGGCCGCGATCAGCGCGACGCCGCAGCCGATCACCAGGCCGACCCGGAAGCCGCCCTCCGAGGGCAGGGCGTGCCCGCCCAGGTCGACGGTCATCTGCGACAGCACCACACCCATCACGGCGGCGGACACCGAGGTGCCCAGCGAGCGCATCAGGGTGTTGAAGCTGTTCGCCGAGGCCGTCGCGGACAGCGGCACCGCGCTCATGATCAGCGCGGGCATCGCGCCGTAGGCAAGGCCGACGCCGCTGTTGCAGACGATCGTCACGATCAGCACGCCCCAGGTGGAGCCCATCAGCGGCAGCGCCAGCCCGTAGCCGACGGCGATCGTCAGCGCCCCGGCGGCCAGGGTGAACTTCGGTCCGCGCGCGGCGGACAGCTTGCCGCCGAACGGGGAGACGACCATCATCATCAGCCCGCCGGGCGCCATCCACAGGCCCATCGCCAGCATCGACTGCCCCAGCCCGTAGCCGGTGAGCTTCGGCAGCATGAGCAGCTGCGGCACGATCAGCGCCTGGGCGTACATGCCGAAGCCGACCAGGACGGAGGCGGCGTTGGTCAGCAGCACCCGCGGGCGCGCGGTGACCCGCAGGTCCACCAGCGGTTCGGGGACGCGCAGCTCCCAGCGGGCCCAGAGCATCAGGATCGCGGCGGAGGCGGTGAACAGGCCGAGGGTGCGGGTGCTGCCCCAGCCCCAGTCCCCGCCCTTGGAGACGGGCAGCAGCAGGCAGACCAGGCCGACGCTGAGGCCGATCGCACCGACGAAGTCGAAGCGGCCGCCGGCAGGGCGGCCGTCCGCGGCGGGGGTCGGGATGACGGTCCAGAGCATGCCGATGATGACGACGGTCAGCACGGCGGTGCCCCAGAAGAGCACGCGCCAGCTGGCGTAGTCGGCGACGCCGGCCGCGATCGGCAGGCCGAGGCCGCCGCCGATGCCCATGGAGGCGCTGACCAGGGCGATCGCCGAGCCGAGCCGATCGGGCGGCAGGACGTCGCGCAGCAGGCTGATGCCGATCGGCACCAGGCCCATGCCCATGCCCTGCAGCGCCCGGCCGGCGATCATCGGCACCACGGAGTCGGCCACCGCGCACAGGACCGAGCCGAGCAGCAGCGGGACGCAGGAGGCGATGAGCATCGTCCGCTTGCCGAGCAGGTCGCCGAGGCGGCCGCTGATCGGGACGAAGACGGCGGCGGAGAGCAGGGTCGCGGTGATGACCCAGGAGGCGTTGGACGCGCTGGTGTGCAGGAGTTGCGGGAGCTCGCTGATCAGTGGGGTGACCAGGGTCTGCATGATCGCGGCGACGGTGCCGGTGAAGGCGAGCACCGCCACGATCGGGCCGGTGCGGGGAGTGGGGGCGGGGCCGTTGATGACGGGCCTCCTCGGGCAGTCGAAGAGCAGGAGTGTGCAGAAAACACACAATGTGCATGGAACACAGAATGGTCAGCTTACACATGATGTGCGCCATGCACATCATGTGGGCCGCGCATACCTCTGGCATACTGAAAGGTGATCCACGGAGAAACCGCAGGTCGAAGCGGTGATGAAGGGACTTCGACATGACCAGCCCCACGCACGAGGTCGCCCTCGAATTCCTGGTGTTCGCCCGGCACCGCGACCTGAGCCAGGTCAACGCCCGCCCCGAGGGCAGCCAGCTCGAACGCAGTTCCTACATCCTGCTCAGCCGGGTCGACGCCGAGGGGCCCATGTCCATCGGGCAGTTGAGCGACGCCTTCGCCCTGGACGTCTCCACCCTCAACCGGCAGACCGCGGCCCTGAAGAGCGCGGGACTGCTCGAACGCATCCCGGACCCGGACGGCGGCATCGCCCGCAAGTTCCGCCTCACCGAGGAGGGCCGGAACCGGCTGGAAGCGGAACGCGAGGCCCACGTACGGGCGCTGAACCTCGTGATGACGGACTGGCCGGAGGAGGACATAGCCTCCTTCGCCGGCTTCCTGCGCCGCTTCAACACCGGCATCGAACGGCTCGACGGGCGGCCCTGGCCCCGGGACTGAGGCATCGGCGTCGACGCGCGGCACGCGCCACGCGGGAACACCCGGCCCGCGAGGCGACTTGCAAGTGGCATGAGAGCCATGGGAATTGAGGAGTTCGGCGGCCCGGATGCCCTGCGCGTACTGGAGCTGCCCGAGCCGCAGGCGGGCCCCGGTGAGGTCCGCATCCGGGTGCACGCGGCCGCCGTGAACCCGACCGACGCGGTACTGCGGCGCGGCGGCCACGCCGCACGGATGCCGGGCAGGCGGCCCCCGTTCGTGCCCGGCATGGACGCGGCCGGGGTGATCGACCAGCTCGGGCCCGGGACGGACGGACGGCTCGCCGTCGGCCAACGGGTGGTCGCCGTCGTGCTGTTCATCAGCGAGCACGGTGGGGCGTACGCCGAACAGGTCGTGGTGCCCGCCGCCTCGGTGGTCCCGGCACCGGAGGGGGTGGACCACCCCGCGGCGTCCACGCTGCTGATGAACGCGATGACCGCACGCCTGGCCCTGGACGCACTGGCCGTGCCACCCGGCGGGACCGTCGCCGTGACCGGAGCGGCCGGGGCCGTCGGCGGGTACGCGGTCGAGCTGGCCAAGGCCGACGGGCTGACCGTCATCGCGGACGCCGCTCCGCAGGACGTCGAGCGGGTACGGGGGTTCGGCGCCGACCACGTGGTGGAACGCGGCCCCGACGTCGCCGACCGCATCCGGGCGCTGGTGCCCGACGGCGTCCCCGGCCTGGTGGACGGTTCCCACCAGACCGCCGAGCTCGTACCCGCCGTGGCCGACGGCGGGACCCTGGCCGAGCTGAAGGGCTGGTCCGGCCCCGCCGAACGCGGCGTCCTGGTGCGCCCGGTGATGGTGACGGACGCCATCACGGACACCGTGCGGCTGGACGCCCTGCGCCGCCAGGCCGAGGCGGGCGTCCTGACCCTGTACGTCGCCGACGTGCTGCCCGCCGAGGAAGCGGCCCGGGCCCACCGCCTCCTGGAGGCCGGCGGCCTGCGCGGCCGGCTGGTCCTGGACTTCTCCTGACGCCGCCTGCGCGGGGGGGGGGGGGGGAAGGGCCCCCCCCCACCCCCCGCCGGGCCGGCCCCCCCCCCCCCCCCCCCCCCACCCCGCCCCGCCCCCCCCCCCCGACCCCCCCCTCCCCCCCGCAGCCCCCCCCC
>NZ_JBHVJT010000053.1:31675-37485 GCF_042798815.1 Kitasatospora sp. NPDC057738
GGGGGCTTCGCCGGGCCGCCCCCCCAGCGAAGGCGGCCGGGAGCGCTCCGTCAGTGGGCCGGGGTGAGTTCGGCGAGGAGGGCGGGGCCGGTCCAGCCGGGGGCGGTGCCGGGGGCGGCCGACTCGGCCTCGTGGACGAGGGTGATCAGGCGGGCGTTGGCGGGCGCCGTGAGGCCGTGGCGTTCGGCGAGGGCGACGATCTCGCCCTGCAGCGAGTCGATCTCGGTGGGGCGGCCCCGCTGGAGGTCCTCCCACATCGAGGAGCGGGCCGTCGCGTCGATCTGCAGGCTGGCCCCGGCCAGCTCCTGGAACTGCGCGTCCGGCAGTTCGAGCACCTGCGGCATCACCTCCGGCGGCACCGGGCCGAGCTGGGCGGGCGCCATCCCGGCGGCCCGGAACACCGCCAGCGCCTCCAGCTGGCAGCGTGCCACGCACTGCCGGTACGCCAGCTGCCCGACCTGCTCGCGCAGCGGAAGCCCGGAGAGCGCGTTGACCGCGTTGTTGAGGTTCATCAGCAGCTTCGCCGCCTGGACGGCCGGCATGTCCGGCCGCAGCTCCAGCAGCAGACCGCCCGCCCGGGCGGCGTCGGCGAGGGCGTCCGCCCCCTCCTCGGCGGCCAGCATCAGCGAGCCGCCGCTGCCCTGGTGGAACGCCGCGGTCCCGGTCCGCACCACGTTGTACGGGACCATCCCGGCCAGCACCCGGTGGGACGGCAGCGCGGCCGCGAGCACGTCCACGTTGCGCAGACCGTTCTGGAAGCTCACCACCACCGTGTTCGGACCGAGGTGCGGGGCGAGTTCCCGGGCGGCGGTCGCGGTGTCGGCGGACTTCACCGTGACCAGCACGTAGTCGGCGCCGGCCGCGGCCTCCGGGTCGGCGGCGGCGGTCAGGTCCCGCACCTCGCGCCGGGCCTCGCCCGGGCCGGTGAGGGTCAGCCCGTCCGCGTCGATCGCCGCCATCGCCGCCGGCCGGCCGATCAGGGTGACGTCGGCGGTCGGGGCGAGCATGCCGCCGAGGTGGCAGCCGATGGAACCGGCGCCGAACACGGCGATCCGGAGCCTGCGCTGGGCGGGGGTGGTGGGCACGGGGCTGCTCCAGGGGGAAGGCGGACGGCGGCGGGGATCGTCAGTCGAAGAGGTCGGGGTCCGAGAGGGTGATCTGGTCCCACAGCGGGCGGGCCTGGAACCAGCCGGCCAGCGAGGTCCCGATCTGGTTCCGGGCGATCAGCGCGGTCTCCCGGTCGATCGGCTTCGGGGTGCCGGCCGCCATCGCCAGCAGCTGCGCCTGGCAGGAGCGCTCCATGGTGATGAACCACCAGACCGCCTCGGCCACCGACTGGCCGACCGTCAGCAGGCCGTGGTTCTGCAGGATCACGGCCTTGTGCCCGCCCAGGGCGGCGGCCACCCGCTTGCCCTCCTCGGTCTCGGTCACGACGCCCCGGTAGTCGCTGTACAGCCCGTGGTCCTCGAAGAAGACGCAGGCGTCCTGGGTGATCGGGTCGAGCGGGATGCCGAGGCTGGAGAAGGCCTTGCCGTAGAGGGAGTGCGAGTGCGCGGCCGCGACCGCGTCCGGGCGGGCGGCGTGCACCTGGGAGTGGATCGCGAAGGCGGCCCGGTTCACCGGCCGCCTGCCGTGCAGCAGGGTGCCCTCGTGGTCGACCAGGATCAGGTCGGAGGCCTTGATCTGGTTGAAGCTCATGCCGAACGGGTTCACCCAGAACCAGCCCGGGTTCTCCGGGTCGCGGACGGTGATGTGCCCTGCGACGCCCTCCGAGAAGCCGAACCGGCCGAACAGGCGGAATCCGGCCGCCAGTTGTTCCTTCCGGTACTGGCGCTCCTCCTCCACCGAGTCGAACACCGGCGGCAGCGGCAGGGTCACCCCCTCCGGGGCCGGTCCCACGACACCGGTCGCCGCGTACGGGTCTTCGGGCTGCTGCGGTGCGGACATGGCGACTCCCGGGGCTGCTGCGGTGGGGCGAGGGGCTGGGGCTGAGGGCCGGCTGGGCGGGGGCAAATCAAAGATGCGTTCGAAAGATACATACCTTTGGTACCGGCCCTGTGGCTATGATCAATCTGATCATCGATCAGGGGGAGGGGCAATGATGCGCAGGGTATCGGCCACCTGGGCAGTTGGAATCGCCGCAGGTGCGGCACTGCTCGTCGGCACCACGGCGACCCTGGCAGCAGCACCCGCGCCCAGCACTGTCGCCAAGCAGCTCAACGAACCGAACCAGTCGGTCGTCGGGCAGCTCAACGAGCCCAACCAGTCGGTCATCGGGCAGATGAACGAACCCAACCAGTCGGGCCAGTGACCATCCCGCTGCTTCGCGACACCACATCCGCCCTCGCCCCCTTCCGGGACCCGGACAAGACCTTCGGGCAGTTCCTGGAGGAGAAGTGGACCGCCGTCTGCCGGGGCCTGGGGATCAGCGGGTCGGAGACGGCCCGCGTCCTGCAGGACCTGCGGGACGTGCTCAGCCCGTGGGGCGCGCGGCCCATCGGGACCCGGTGCAATCCGCCGTCGTTCGTCTCGACCGACGGCTTCCCCGCCGAGCTTTCCGTCAGCTGGAAGGCGGGGAGGCCGGAAGTACGCATCCTGTTCGAGTCGCTGAGCTTCGACCGCACTCCGCTCGGATGCCAGGAAGCCGGACGGGAGTTGACGCTTCGGCTCGCCGAACGGCCGGGGGTGAGCATCGAGCGGTACCTCGACGTCGAGGACCTGTTCGTCACGGCCCGTCCCGGCCTCAACCGGCCCACCGTCTGGCACTCCCTGGCCTGGCAGCCCGGCGAGCGGCCGCACTACAAGGTCTACCTCAACCCGCAGGCGCACGGCCCGGACCGCACCCACGAGGTCATGGCCGAGGCCATGCGCCGGCTGGGGCTGGCCGAGGCCTGGGAGCCGGTGGGACGGCGGTGCGGGGAACTCGCCCGGCGCGGGCACGAGGTGGAGTTCTTCGCCCTCGACCTGGACGGCGGAAGCGCCTCCCGGGTGAAGGTCTACTTCCGCCACCTCCCGATGCCGATGGACGAGTTGGACACCGTTGCCGCACTGTCGCACCGCCACGATTCGGCGAGGGCGGCCCGAGCCCGTGCCGTGATCTACGGGCGGGACGGCGGCACGGTGGACAACGAGCCCATGACCTGCCTGGCGTTCCGGGAGGGTGCGACGGGGCCCGAGGAGGCCAACGTCTACCTGCGGCTACCGGGCAACACCCGCAGCGACGCCGAGGCCGCCGGGCGGATCGCGGAGCTGATGCGGATCGAGGGCGTCGATCCGCGCCCGCACGCCGAGGTGCTGCGGCAGCTGACGGCCGGGCTGCCCGGGGGCGAGAGCGGGGTGCAGGAGCTGTGCAGCTACCGCACCATCGCACCGGGGACTCCGGCGCACATCGGGCTGTACCTGCGCTTCAACACGTACGGGACTGTTCCTACGGCTCCTACGGCCTGAGGTCGCGGTTGCGCCTGAACTCGCGGATGAGCGCGAGGAGGTTGACCAGAGTGCTGGCCGGGACGTTGCCGATGTCGACCAGACGCCGGCCGTGGAGGTTGATGTCGCCGGGGCTGGCGGAGGGCCAGAGCAAGCCGAATTCGCGGCCCTCGGTCCGGAGTTCGACGATGAGCTGGGCGACCTGGCGCGAGGTGAGGTGCAGCAGGGCCGGGTCGGCGGGGTGGATGGGGTGGTGGGCGCTCACGCGACACCGTCCTGCTGCAGCTCGAACCAGACGGTCTTGCCGAGGTGTTGGGGGTCGACGCCCCAGCGGTGGGTGAGGCCCGCGACCAGCTGGAGGCCCCGGCCGGTCTCGGAGAGGAGGGCGAGGGGGCCCTGCTCCGGGAGGAGGGGGCTGCGGTCGGAGACCGCGACGCGCAGGGTGTTGGCGCGGTGATGGATCAGGATGACCGGGGAGGTCGTCTCACCGCGACGCCAGGCGTTGACGATCAGTTCGACCATCGCGAGTTCGGCGTCCGCGATGAGGGAGGGCGGCCAGCCGGCGCTGGTCATCCCGTCGCGGAGGGCGTCGCGGGAGAGGGTGAGGGAGGGGGAGTTGAGGTTACGCACAGCGTCTCCCGGAGGGGGAAGGGTGAGACCGGCGGATGCGTCGCCGTGAACGAACCCACTGGACATGGGTGTTCTTCGGTGCCCGAGCAGCGTTACTGACGATCCGTTCGGTGATCGGTGCATCACAGACTGTAGGGCATGCGATAGCAAATTTGCTAGCAGCCTCTAGAAGATGTGCCTATCTGTTCGCTGGACTCGTCACGCACACGCGGTGGATGCTGGGGAGATGCCACCTACCCCAACCGCACGCCGGAAGCGCGTCGGCATCGAGCTGCGAAAGATGCGAGAGACCGCCGGACGCACGGCCGGAGACGCTGCCGCCGTTCTTGGGCTGGACCGCAGCAAGGTCACGCTGATCGAGCAGGGCTCCTATCCGATCAGCGCCGAGCGGGTCCTTGCGCTCGCCACCGAGTACGAGGAGGCCGACTCCGCGTACATCGACGCCGTTGCCGAGATGGCCGCCGACCGGACGAAGGGGTGGTGGGAGGAGCACAGAGGCCTCGTCCCTGCCGGAATTCTTGAGATTTCCGAGGTCGAGCACTATGCCGGCACGCTGGCGACGTACCAGATCTGCCATGCTCCCGGGCTCATGCAGACCGAGGAGACAGCTCGGGCCATCTTTCGAGAGGTCTATCCGCCTCTACGACCGCTGAACATCGAAGCACGGGTCGAGAACCGGATGCGACGAGCTGAGCTCCTGACGCGAAGCGATCCACTCGACTACGAAGCGATCGTGCACGAGGCCGCGCTTCGCATGGAGTTCGGAGGGGCAACTGTCGCCCGGGAACAGCTGAAGCACTTGTTGTCGCTCTCAGAAGCTCCCCACGTGACGCTGCGCGTGCTGGAGTTCAAGGCCGGCGGTTTCAAGGGGGCAGGCCAGGCCGTGCTGTACGCCGGCGGGCCCGTGCCCCGCCTCGATACGGTGCAGTTGGACTCCGTAGGATCGCCAGCGTTCCTGACCGAGATGAATCAGCTGGAGAACTACCGGAGCATCCTCGGGGCGATGCGTGATCGCGCACTCGATCCATCGGCCTCCCGTGACGCGATCTCCAGCATCATGAATAGCCTGTGAGGCCTCCATGGAAGAACTCGCTTGGCGAAGGCCCAGCGCCTGCGGCGATGGCAACAATTGCCCTGAGGTAGCCATAGGCCCCGATGCCGTCTACGTCCGCACCAGCCTCCGGCCCGACGCCGTCGCCCAACTCGATGTCAGTGAGTGGCGTGACCTTGTGTCCGCCATCCGCGCCGGCGAGTTCGACGCCTGACTTCCCCGCCGCACCGACCGGGGACTCCTGTCCCCGGCCGGTGCTTCAATCGTCCCTATGCGGATAGAGCGCCACCATGTAGCAACCCCTCCCCTCGGCGACTTCTCCGCTTCTTCCCGGCGCCCGTCGCCCTGCTCTCCCAGGTGGTCGACGGCGACGAGGACGGCTTCGACCTCGCCCTCCTGGAGGCTCTGACGGCTCACCGAGACCACCACCGCGTCGCCGACCGCGCCACCGAGCTGACGGCTCCGCTCAGCCTCGACGTCCTCGCCCTCGCCTGCCACGCCCGCCGCCACCGCGGCTGGGCCGTCCGCATCGAGTCGCCCTGTCTCCCGGCCCGGCTGCTCCGGGACCGCGATTCGTCGCACGGGCGCTGAGCTGCTAATATTCTCGGCATCGCGAGAGAGATGATCTCTCGTCAGGCGTCAGCGGTGCTACCAGAGCACGTCCTACTTTCAGTAGGAAGAGTCCGTGCAACCCGGGCCTGGC
>NZ_JBHVJT010000053.1:37584-56068 GCF_042798815.1 Kitasatospora sp. NPDC057738
TCTCTCGTCAGGCGTCAGCGGTGCTACCAGAGCACGTCCTACTTTCAGTAGGAAGAGTCCGTGCAACCCGGGCCTGGCGCTCCACAGTCGGAAGGGTCCGGCATCCACACGGATGTCGGGCCCTTCCGCGTTTCCCGACCACCGGCCCCGGGCCCATGATTCGGCGCACGGGCGTTGAGCTGCTAATATTTTCGACATCGCGAGAGAGATGATCTCTCGTCAGGCGTCAGCGGTGCTACCAGAGCACGTCCTACTTTCAGTAGGAAGAGTCCGTGCAACCCGGGCCTGGCGCTCCACAGTCGGAAGGGCCCGGCATCCACACGGATGCCGGGCCCTTCCGCGTTTCCCGACCCGGGACAGGAGCAGCAAGTGCAGATCACGACCGACGACCTCTCCGGCCCCGAGATCGCCCGCTTCCTCGACGAACACCTCCAGCAGATGCGAGCCATCTCCCCACCGGAGAGCACCCACGCCCTCGACCTCGACGCCCTCCGCCGGCCCGGGATCACGTTCTGGTCGGTGCGGGACGACGGCGTCCTGGTCGGCTGCGGCGCTCTCAAGCAACTGGACGCAGACCACGCCGAACTGAAGTCGATGCGCACGGCGCCCCTGCGCAAGCGGAGCGGCGTCGCGTCCCTGCTGCTGGAGCACATCATCACCGAGGCCAGGCGCATGGGCTTCACCAAGCTGAGCCTGGAGACCGGCACGCCCGACTTCTTCCTGCCGGCCAGGAAGCTGTACGAGAAGTTCGGGTTCGTCCCCTGCGAGCCGTTCGCGGACTACCGGCCTGACCCGAACAGCGCGTTCATGACGCGAGCCCTCTGACCGACGGCGCCAGGCCGCCCGGCCGCGATTCGTCGCACGGGTGCTGAGCTGCTAATATTTTCGACATCGCGAGGGAGATGATTCCTCGTCAGGCGTCAGCGGTGCTACCAGAGCACGTCCTACTTTCAGTAGGAAGAGTCCGTGCAACCCGGGCCTGGCGCTCCACAGTCGGAAGGGTCCGGCATCCACACGGATGCCGGACCCTTCCGCGTTGCAGCCCCACCTTTCGACTGCGCTGATCCCATGAACGCACAATCAGGCAAAGGCCTGATCTCATCGTCGGCGAACTTCCTGAGCGGAAGCCGGTTTTCCGCCGCCGGGGGCCGGGGTAGGGCGGAGGCGTTCGCACCCTGACCGTTCCGGTGCTCATGAGGGAGCGAATCCGTGACGCTTTCCTTGTCGGAAGGACACCCTCATGCACAGGTCCCTTCGGAACGCCTTCGCGACCGTCCTCGTGACGGGTGCGCTCACCACCGCTGCCGCTCCGGCCGCCGTCGCCGCCGAACAGGCGCCGTCGGCGGCCGGGGTGCGGGCGGAGCTCCGCAACCCGAAGACCGTCAAGGTCGCCGACTACAACCAGGCCCGCGACACCCTGATCAACGCGGGCAGCAGGACGGCCGCCAAGTCCCACCCGGCACACGGCACCAAGGACGTCCCGGTCTCCCACGGCACCAGCCTGCTCGCGGAGGCCCGCGACGAGTTCCGCGCCGCCGACCGGAACCTGCCGGCGGGCCAGAAGAAGTCCGACATGTCGATCCCGCACTACAACGCCGTCCACAGCGCGGCCAGGACCATCGGCATCGACCGCTGGTGACGCCTTCCCGCCGAGGCGGACGGTCGGGCCCTCCCCCGACCCCCGGCGGAGGGCCGGACCGTTTCACTGCTTCGGGGGCAGGGGCTCCTCCCGCGGGGCGCTCGGGCTGCCGTCCGGAAGGACGTCGAAGACCGTGAGCTTCTTGCGCCCGGTGATGGTGATCCGGTCCGTCCCGGACCAGTCGATGCGGACCAAGTCGCCGTACTGGGTGTTCCAGATGCCCATGCTCCAGTGGCGGGCGGACCAACCGGTACCGGACACCAGCTCCACCCGGTAGATCGGATCGATCGAGAAGGCGACATCGGTCATGGTCAGCACCCGGTCCGGGCGGCCCGGGGAGGCCTCCCGGTCGGTCCGCCCCGGGAAGCCGGTGGTCGCCAACACCGTGAACACGGTCATCGGCGCGCCGAAGATCAGCGCCACCAGGCCGGCGGCGCAACCGATCTGCGACACCCGGGTACGGAACTCCAGCTCGATGATCAGCGAGGCCACGACCAGCACGACCGCCGCGCCGACCAGCAGCACCGGGTGGTTGAGCCACTGATCGACCACCACCAGCCCGCCCGGTCGGGACGCGTACCAACCCGCCAGGTACGCCGGCAGCGCCGCGAACGCCACCCCTCTGAGCCTCCACGCGATCTGCTTGCGACGTGCCGCTGACATCCCTCGCTCGCCCCCGGCGGTTCACCGATCTTCGGCACGGACCTTACGACAGCTCTAGCGGGGCCGGGGCATGGCCGAGGGGCCGCCCAGCGTCCCGTCCTCGTCCACGGTGAAGACCTCGATCTCCTCCCGCAAGGTCACCGTGATCCGGCCCGGGGCGGACCATTCGGCCTTGACGAAGCCGTCGCCCTCCTCCCAGGTGCCGAGGCCCCAGTGGCGGGCCGACCAGCCGCTGCCCGTCAGCAGCTCCACCCGGTAGACCGGATCGATCGAGAAGGCGATGTCGGTGACGCGCAGCACGTGGTCGGAGCGGTTCGGGTCGGGCCTGCGGTCGACCAGCCGGCCGTCGCCGCCGAAGATGTACGCCACGGCCCCGACCCCCGCCCCGATGACGAGGAGCGGTGACAGGACGGCCGCGCAGCCGATCTGCGCCCATCTGGTGCGGAACTCGAACTGGGCCACCACCGAGGCGACGGCCAGCGCGATCGCCGTCCCGAGCAGCAGCACCGGGTGGTTCAGCCAGCGCTCGACCTCGACCAGCCCGCCCTGGCGGGAGGAGAAGTAGCCCGGCAGGTAGACGAGGACGGACGCCAGCGCGATGCCCCTGAGCCACCAGACGACCTGCCTGCGGCGCGTCACCGTCATTTGCTCCCCCCGGAGTTGTCCTTTGCCGGGACTTTACTACGGGGATGCCGGACGGCCCGGACGACGGGTACTCCGTCGTCCGGGCCGCCGGGTCTACCGGCCGTACCCCCGTCACCGCCGGTAGAAGACGCTCCGCGACCAGAAGTAGCCGACCAGCGTCAGCACGGTGCACCAGGCCAGGGCGCTCCAGGCACTGGTGCCGATCCCGGTCCCCATCAACAGCCCGCGCAGGGTCTCGATCATGGGGGTGAAGGGCTGGTACTCGGCGAACCAGCGCAGTGCCGTCGGCATGGAGTCGGTCGGCACGATGGCGCTGCCGATGAAGGGCAGGAACTGCAGCGGCATCGGCATGTTGCTGGCGCTCTCGACCGTCTTGGCCACCAGGCCGATGCCGGCCGATATCCAGGTCAGGGCGATCGTGAGGAAGAGCAGCAGGCCCATCGCGGCCAGCCACTCCACCGGTCCGGCGTTCGGCCGGAAGCCCATCGCGAGGGCCGTGCCGATCACCAGCACCAGCCCGATCATGGTCTGGACGACACTGCCGACCACGTGCCCCGCCAGGAAGGCGGAGCGCGATATGGCCATCGTGCGGAAGCGGTTGACGATGCCCTCGGTCATGTCGGTGCAGATGCCGATCGCGGTGACCAGCGACCCGGAGGTGGCCGCCATCAGCACGATGCCGGGCGTCACGTAGTCGATGTAGTGTCCGCCGCCTATGCCGGCACCCAGGGTGCTGCCGTAGGCGTAGTTGAAGAGCAGCAGCATCATGACCGGCATCACCACGACCGCGAAGGTCAGGGACGGGTAGCGCAGCGCGTGCTTGAGGTTGCGGCGCAGCATGGTCAGCGAGTCGCTGAGCGCGTGGGCTGCCGTGCCCGTGGCCATGCTCATCGCACGCCCTCCCCGGTCAGTTGAAGGAACGCGTCGTCCAGGTCGGCCGTCTCCACGACCAACGACTCGGCCTGCACGGACGCGTTGTCGAGCACGTCCAGCACGGCCTTCACGGTGAGGACGGAGTTGTCCCCCGGGATCTCCAGCCGCAGCGCCTCGGTGTCGGCCGTGGCGTATTCGAACAGCGTGGCGGCGGTGGCCAGCGAGCCGGCGTCCGCGAACCGGAGCCGGATCCGCCCGCCGGGGGCGAACCGCTTCAGCTCCTCGGCCGTGCCCTCGGCGACGATCCGGCCGCCGTCCAGGACGGCGATCCGGTCGGCGAGCTGGTCGGCCTCCTCCAGGTACTGGGTGGTGAGGAAGACCGTCACCCCGTGGTCGGCGACCAGGCTCCGGATGATCTCCCACATGGTGCGCCGGCTGCGCGGGTCCAGCCCGGTGGTCGGCTCGTCCAGGAAGATCACCTTCGGGTCCCCGACCAGGGTCATCGCGAGGTCGAGCTTGCGCCGCATGCCACCGGAGAAGGTGGTGACGGCCTTGCGCGAGGCCTCGGTGAGATCGAAGCGCCGCAGCAGTTCCTCCGCCCGCCTCCGCCCCTCCCGACGGCGGAGGTGGTTGAGGTCGGCCATCAGCATCAGGTTCTCCTCGGCGGTGAGCAGGTTGTCCACCGCCGAGAACTGGCCCGTCACCCCGATCGCCTTCCGCACCGCGTCGGCCTCGCGTGCCACGTCGCGCCCGACCACCCGGGCCGAGCCGCCGTCCGCGGGGATCAGGGTGGAAAGGATCTGCACGATGGTGGTCTTGCCGGCGCCGTTGGGCCCGAGCAGGGCGAACACGCTGCCCGCCGGGATCTCCAGGTCGACGCCCCTGAGGACCGCCTTGTCCCCGTAGGACTTGGTGAGTCCGGTCGCCGAGATCGCCGGGACCGCGGAGTCGGCCGCCATCAGGCCCTCCGGACGACGACGTTGCCGACCTGGGTGCGGCCGCGGACCTCGACCGTCTCCATCGCGTCGCCCGGGCCCTGGGTGGGGCCGAGGTCGTTGCGGACGCCGCCGACCTTGCTGTGCACGTCGAGCCAGGCCGCGGTGCCCTCCGCGATGCCGACCTCGACGTCCCCCACGCTGGTCTGGAGGGTGACCTTGCCGCGGACCACCCGGCCGACCCGGATGTGGCCGTGCGCCGACTTGGCGTCCACGTTCCCCTCGGCGCAGCCGACGTGGATCCGGCCGTTGGAGGCGTTGGCGTGGAGTTCGCCGTGCACCTCGTCGACCTCGGTGTCGCCGTTGCTGTTCTTCACCGTCAGCCGGCCCCCGACGGATCCGATCTCGATCCGGCCGGCCCCCGTCACCTCGGCGTCCCCGGTCGTCGCGCCGAGCCGGACGTCCCCGAAGCCGCTGTCGAGCCGGGCGCTCTCGGCGCTCTCGACCTGGATCCGGCCGAGCGAGGTCTTCAGCCGGCAGGCACCGAGCGGGCCCTCGGTGACGAACTCGGCCATCGGCGACTCGCTGTGGACCTCGGAGCCGGCCGGCAGCTCGACCAGGACCTCGACCGCGCCCTTCTTGCCGCTGAAGACGCTGCGCTGCTTGGGGGCCTTGATGCCGAGCCGGCCACCGGAGAAGTCGACCTGGGTCTGCTCGGCGGCCTTGACGTCCGCCTCCTTGGCCGGATTGGCGGGCCGGACCTCGACCACCGTGTCGGTGCGCTTGCCCGCCTTGATCCAGACCGAGCCGATGTCGAACTCGAGGATGGCGGAGATCGGTCCGTCGGTCTCGTACGTAGGCATGGCTGTCCCGTCCTTTTGACTCGTGTGGGTGTTCCCGCTGGTCGGAGCGGGGGTGACGTCGAAGGTGCAGAAGGTGGTGCGGGAGGTGGTGCGAGAGGTCGTGCGGATGCTCGGGGTACTGCGGAGGCCTCAGTGGACCCAGCCGGTGAAGCCCTGGCCGCCGACGCTGCGCGCGACCCGGCTGCCCGGATCGGCCACCGGCCGGCGGGTCGGCTCGCCGCCCTCCAGGGCGCCGGCCAGGGCCCGGACCAGCCAGGCGTTGAGCGAGAGGCCGGCCTCGGCGGCGGCCTCCTCCGCCCTGGCCTTGAGGTGGGCGGGCAGGCGGAAGTTGATCCGGGCGGTGCCGGTCTCGTCCGGCTCCGGCGCCGCCGAAGGTGCCACCGGCGGCGCCACCGGTGGCGCGAGTGGCGCCATCGGTGCCGGCTGTGGCGCCGTATCGCCGTGGAAGGCGTCCGAGCCGGGCGGCGCCGTCACCACGAACTCGGGGTCGAGCCCGCGCAGGCGCACGTCCACCGAGCCGGGGGCGAGGTCACGGGTGACTTCGCCCATGGCGGCCGAGAGCGCATTGAGCAGGGTGAGCCGCACGGCCGACTCCAGCGGGAGCGTCAGCCGCTCGGCCAGCGCACGCGCTTCGTCCCCGCCGGTGGCGGCGGCCACCGCGAGCTCGTTCCGGAGGTTTTCCACGTACGGCGTGAGGTCCATGGCCGTAAGCATGGCACGGCCGTGGTGCCATGTCGAGCCATTTGTGGCACCACTTTGGCGCCACGGTCCGAACGGGGATGGCGCCGGTCGGCGCCGGAACGCGGAACCGCCCCGCCGACCGAGGTCGACGGGGCGGTTCACCAGGGGAAACGTGACAGCGGGAAACGCGGCGGCGGGAAATGCGACGGCGGGAAGGTCAGGCCTGCTGCCAGCCCGCCAGGTAGGCGTCGATCTCCCCGGTCAGCCGGGTCTTGCCCGCCCGGTCCAGGAAGGAGGCCTCGACGGCGTTGCGGGCCAGCCCCGCCACCCCGGCCTCGTCCAGGCCCAGCAGTCGCGCCGCCACCGCGTACTCGGTGTTGAGGTCGGTGCCGAACATCGGCGGGTCGTCGCTGTTGACCGTCACCAGCAGCCCGGCGTCGACCATCCGCTTGATCGGGTGGTCCTCGATCCGCTCCACGACCCGGGTGGCGATGTTGGAGGTCGGGCAGACCTCCAGCGGGATGCGGTGCTCGCCCAGGTAGTCGACCAGTGCCGGGTCCTTCACCGCCTGGGTGCCGTGCCCGATGCGCTCGGCGCCGAGCGCCCGGATCGCGTCCCAGACCGTCTCCGGCCCGGTGGCCTCGCCCGCGTGCGGGACGCTGCGCAGGCCGGCCGCCCGGGCCCGGTCGAAGTACGGCTTGAACTGCGGGCGCGGCACGCCGATCTCCGGGCCGCCCAGGCCGAAGCTGACCAGGCCGTCGGGGCCCAGCTCGGTGGCCAGCCGGGCGGTCTCCTCGGCGGACTGCAGCCCGGCCTCGCCCGGGATGTCGAAGCACCAGCGCAGCACCACGCCGAGCTCCTTCTCGGCGCGCAGCCGGGCGTCCTCGATCGCCTCCATGAAGGCGACCTCGGGGATGCCCCGGCGGACCGAGGAGTACGGGGTGATGGTCAGCTCGGCGTACCGGATGTTCTGCCGGGCCATGTCCTCGGCCACCCCGTAGGTGAGCGAGCGGACGTCCTCGGCGTCCCGGACCAGGTCCACCACGCTCAGGTAGACCTCGATGAAGTGCGCGAAGTCGGTGAAGGTGAAGTACTCGGCGAGCGCCGCCGGGTCGGCCGGCACCTTGGAGTTCCCGGCGTGCCGGGCGGCCAGTTCCGCGACGACGCGCGGCGAGGCCGAGCCGATGTGGTGGACGTGCAGTTCCGCCTTGGGCATCCCGGCGATGAACGCCTCGATGCTCCGCTCCACGGGCTCGATCCGACTGACACTGGGGCCGATCCGACTTCCGTCCGGCTGGACCACGGTGGTTCCCTTCTTCCTTCTACGCGCGTACCGAAGACAGTTGCTGGCAAGGATAGGCCGTGCCCGGGGTCACCCTCCGAGCGCCACCGCCAGGGTGTGGATCAGCAGCCCGGCCAGGGCGCCGACCACGGTGCCGTTGATCCGGATGAACTGCAGGTCGCGGCCGACGTTGGCCTCGATCTTGCGGGAGGCGTCGTCGGCGTCCCAGCCCGCCACCGTCTCGGAGATCAGCGAGGTGATCTCGGTGCGGTAGGTGTCGACCAGGTACTGGGCGGCGTCCTGGAGCCAGCCGTCCACCTTGGCCTGGAGCTTGGGGTCGGTGGCCAGGCGCTCGCCGAAGCGGCGCACGCCGTCGCGGATGCGCCGGCGCAGTTCGCTGTCCTCGTCCTCGGCCGCGCCCATCACCAGGGTGCGCACGGCCGCCCAGGTGGAGTTGATCAGGTCCTGCACCTCGGCGCGGGCCAGCAGCTCGCCCTTGGCCCGCTCGACCCGGGCGATGGTCTCCGGGTCGGTCTGCAGCTCGGTCGCGAAGTCGGCGAGGAAGTTGTCGATCGCGCCGCGGGCGGGGTGGTCCGGATCGTCCCGGATGTCGGTGACGAAGCGCAGCAGCTCCTTGTAGACCCGCTCGCCGACCTGGTGGTCGATGAACCGGGGCGTCCAGCCCGGGGTCTTCTGGGTGACCTTCTGGACCACCTCCTCGTGGTTGGTGGTCAGCCAGCCGTGCGCCCGGACGGCGACCAGGTCCACCACCCCGTGGTGCCCGCCGTCCGCGACCACCTTGCCGAGCATCCGGCCCATCGGCTCGGCCACCGAGGTGGCCGCGGCCCGCCTGGTCACCGCCTCGGCGACCACCGCCCGCACGTCGTCGTCGCGGAGCACCGCGAGCAGGCCGCGCAGCGCCGCCGAGGCCTCCTTGGTGACCCGCTCGGCACTGCCCGGCGCGGCCAGCCACTCCCCCAGCCGGCGACCGATGCCGAGTGCCGCCAGGCGGCCGCGGACCACGTGGCCGGAGAGGAAGTTCTCGCCGACGAAGTCGCCGAGCGAGCGGCCGAAGGCGTCCTTCTTGGTCGGGATGATCGCGGTGTGCGGGATCGGCAGGCCGAACGGCCGGCGGAACAGCGCGGTCACCGCGAACCAGTCGGCCAGCGCGCCGACCATGCCCGCCTCGGCGGCGGCCGCCACGTACCCCGCCCAGGGGCCGGCGCCGGCCGCCTTGGCCCAGGTGGCCAGGGCGAAGACCAGGGTCGCGAAGGCCAGCAGGCCGGTCGCGATGGTCTTCATCCGGCGGACGCCACGTCTCTTCTGCTCGTCGGCCGCGGTGAACCGGACCCCGGGGCCGGTCCCGCTGAAGGCATCGTCACTCACCCCGCCAGTCTGCCCGTTGCCCGGCGCGGACGGGGGCGCGCCTCGCGATCACACGCCCCCGCCAGGCGTGACGCACCGAACAGCCCGGGCCTCACACGCCGAACAGCCCGGGCATGACGCCCCGAACCGGCCAGGCGTGACGCACCGAACAGCCCGGACCTCACACGCCGAACAGCCCGGGCCTCACGCCCCGCCCAGCACCATCCGCCGCACCTCCGCGCCCGCCCAGCGCTTCGGGTCCGTGCACCGCCGCCCGTCCAGCAGCACCCGCACCCCCGGCAGGTCCGCCGGCGTCAGGTCCCGGTACTCCGGATGGTCGGCCTGCAGCACCGCCGCCACCACCGGCTCCCCGCCGTACGGCGGCAGCCCGAGCGCCGCCAACTCCTCCGCCTCGTACAGCGGGTCGCTGACGTACGGCCGCGCACCCGCCGACCGCACCGCCTCGACCAGCGGGAACACCCCGGAGTACGCCGTCTCCTTGACCCCGCCCCGGTACGACGCGCCGAGCACCAGCACGCCCTGCCCGGCGATCCCGCCCGGCACCGCCCCCGCCAGCACGCCCACCGCGTACCCCGGAACCGCCAGGTTGGCCTCGCGCGCCGCCCGGACCACCGTCGCGCCCGGGTCGTTCCACAGGTAGAGCCGCGGGTACACCGGGATGCAGTGCCCGCCGACCGCGATGCCCGGCCGGTGCAGGTGGCTGTACGGCTGCGAGTTGCAGGCGTCGGCGATCTCCGCGAAGTCCACCCCGACCTCGTCCGCGTACCGGGCGAACTGGTTGGCCAGCGCGATGTTGACGTCCCGGTACGTGGTCTCGGCGAGCTTGCTGAACTCGGCCGCCTCCGCCGAGGCCAGTTCCCAGACGCCGTTGGGCCGGGGCAGGTCCGGGCGCGGGTCGAAGTCCAGCACCGCCCGGTAGAACTCGGCGCCGCGCCGGGTGGAGGACGCGTCCAGGCCGCCGACCAGCTTCGGGTAGCGCCGCAGGTCGGCGAAGACCCGTCCGGTGCGCACCCGCTCCGGGCTGAACACCAGCGCGAAGTCCCTCCCGGCAGCGAGCCCCGACCGGGACGTCAGCCGGGGCGCCCAGCGCTCCCGGGTGGTGCCGACCGGCAGGGTGGTCTCGTAGCTGACCAGGGTGCCCCGGCGCAGCCCGGCCGCGACGGCGTCGGTGGCCGCGTCGAGCAGGGCGAAGTCCGGGCTGCCGTCGGCGGCGGTGACCAGCGGGACGACCAGTACGACGGCCTCGGCCCGGGCCACCGCGGCCGTGGTGTCGGCGGTGGCCCGCAGCAGGCCCTCGGCGACGACCCGCTTGAGCGCCTGGTCCAGGCCCGCCTCCCGGGGGAACGGCGGCACGCCCCGGTTGACGCTCTCCACCACGCCGGGGGCGGTGTCCGCACCGGTCACCCGGTGGCCCTTCAGCGCGAACTGCACCGCCAGCGGCAGGCCCAGCTTGCCCAGGCCGACCACGCAGACGTCCAGGCTCATCCCCGTCCTCCGTTCACCGAGTCGGCCAGCCGGCGCCACGCCGGGTGGCGCCGCAGCCGGCGCCGCAGCTGTTCCGGGACGAGCCCGCGCCACAGCTGCCGGGCGAGGTCGAGCCGCGGGGCGGCCTTCCCTACCGCCTCCGAGGCCGCTTCCGGGGCCGCCTTCCCGGCGGCCGCCCCGGTCGCCTCCTCCGGCAGCAGGAACAGCTCGTCCGGCAGGCCGAGCCGGGCGTCCCGGAACGCCGGGAAGCCCGCGTACCGCCGCCCGCCGTCCACCACCGCGGGTGGATCGCCGTGCGCCGCCTCGTAGCGGATGTGGTCGCGCAGCGCCTCCGGCCGTACCGCGCAGGCGAGTTCGAGCCGCACCCGCTCGGCGGGCGGCAGCCGGTGGTACACCTCGCGGGCGCCGAACCGCTCGACCAGCCGCGCGGCCTCGACGCACACCCGCTCCTGAACGTCCTCGGCCAGCAGCAGGAAGCCCTCCTGCAGCAGGCGCGGCACGTCCCAGCCGAAGCTGCGGGCCCGGATGGCGTCCAACTCCTCTCCGGGCTCGGCCAGTTCCGCCGCCACCTGCTGCAGCGCGGCGATCCCGCGCAGCCGGTCCAGCACCCCGGCCCGCTCGGTGACGTTGCCCCGGTCCTCGCGCAGCACCAGGAAGTAGCAGTCGTAGGAGGCGAGGACGGACACCCGGGCCGCCCGCAGGCAGGCCTCCAGGGTGAACGGCTGGTCCGAGAAGACCTTCAACCGCTCGTCGCGGCGCAGCCCGTGGCGCCGGAGGAGGTCGAGCCGGAACAGCTTGGTGTCGGCCAGCGCCCAGGCCAGCGCGGAGTCGGTGAAGTCCACGGACTCGGCGTCGGCGTGGAAGATCCCCTGCGGGACCAGCCGCCCGTTCACCCCGATCTGCTTGGGCACCACCACGTCCGAGCCCCAGGCGTCGGCGGCCGTGACCAGTCGCTCCAGCGCCTCCTCGCCGAGCCGGTCGTCCGCGCCGAGGAACAGCACGTAGCGGCCGCGGGCCAGCTCCAGGGCGCGGTTGGTCGGTCCCGCCGGGCCGCCCGAGTTGGGCTGGTGCAGCACCGTGAACAGCCCTGGGTGGCGGGCGGCGTACTCGTCCAGCAGCTCCCCGCCGCCGTCCGTGGAGCCGTCGTCCACGGCCACCACCTCCAGCCGCCCCGGCGCCAGGGACTGCCCGACCAGCGAGTCCAGGCAGGCGGTGAGGTACGGCATGGTGTTGTAGACCGCGACCACCACGGTCACGTCGGGTACGGCCATCGGGGAGCGGGCCTCCGGTTCCGGCATCGGCGAGTGATGCCGGGTCAACTCACGGTGGAGGCCAGGGGTCACGATGATCACCCGCACCGGCGACGGGGAACCGAACGCGCGCCCAGCCATGGCACTGGCGTGCGACGGCCGGGCGGCGGCCGGAGCTCCCCCGGCCGCCCCGCGTCCGTCCCGTCAGCCGATCGAGACCTCCGCGTACATCCGGGCGATCACGTCCTCGATGGCCGGTTCGCGCACCGACAGGTCCACCAGGGGGTAGCGCGCGGCGACCGCCGCCACGATCGGCGCGGCGCTCTCCTGGGCCGGGAAGGCCAGCCACTGGCGCGGCCCCTCGACCCTGGTGACCCGGGCCCCGGGCACCTCGACCGGGTGCGCGAGTTCCTGCGCGAGGTCCACCACCAGCGTCCGCTCGCTGCGGCCGGTGGCGTGCAGGCCCTCCAGTCCGCCGTCGTAGACCACCCGGCCGTGGTCGATCACCATCACCCGGCCGCAGAGCTGCTCGATGTCGGTCAGGTCGTGGGTGGTGAGCAGCACGGTGGTGCCCCGGTCCCGGTTGACCTCGCGCAGGAACTCCCGCACCCGGCCCTTGCTGACCACGTCCAGGCCGATGGTCGGCTCGTCCAGGTAGAGCACCTGGGGGTCGTGCAGCAGCGCCGCGGCGAGGTCGCCGCGCATCCGCTGGCCGAGCGAGAGCTGGCGCACCGGGGTGTCCAGCAGTCCGCCGAGGTCGAGCAGTTCGACGCAGCGGCCGAGGTTCTCGCGGTACCGGGCGTCGGGGATGCGGTAGATCCGGCGGGCGAGTTCGAAGGAGTCGCGCAGGGGCAGGTCCCACCAGAGGGTGGTGCGCTGGCCGAAGACGACGCCGATCCGGCGGGCCAGTGCGACGCGTTCGCGCGCCGGGTCGACGCCGGCCACCCGCAGCCGTCCGGAGCTGGGGACGAGGATGCCGGTGAGCATCTTGATGGTGGTGGACTTGCCGGCCCCGTTGGGCCCGATGTAGCCGACGCACTCGCCGGCCTCGACGGTGAAGCCGAGCCCGTCCACCGCCCGGACCTCGCGTTTGGCCCGGCTGAACCGGCCCGTGCGGGTGCGTACGGTGAAGGTGCGGTGGACGTCGTGGAGTTCGATCAGTGCCATGGGAGCTCCTTCGGAATGGGAAGGGTTCGGCGGGAGGGTTCGTGGGAGGGGTTCAGCTGCCGGTGCCGCGGTAGGCGCGCAGCCCGGCCCGCCAGGCGAGCCCGGCGGCGAGGACGCAGAGCGCGGCGACGACCGGCGAGGCGAACTGGAAGGCGGTGGGCAGGCCGAGCGGGTCGGGCCGGTCGAGGATGCGCAGCGCGGGAAGCCAGTTGACGAAGGCCAGCGGAACGCCGAAGACCGCCCCGGCGACCAGCTCCTTGGCGAAGATCGTCGGCGGGTAGTGCAGCAGCGTCGCGCCGCCGTAGGTGAAGGAGTTCTGGATCTCCTTGGACTCGCCCCACCAGAACTGGACGGTGGCGCCGCCGATGTAGATCGCGCCGAAGATGACGGTGCCGCAGAGCAGCAGGGCGGGCACCAGCAGCACCCGGTCCCAGGTCCAGTGGACGTCCAGGGCGGCCAGCGACCAGACCAGCACCGCGACGGCCTGGAGCGGGCGGCCGAGCCGGCGCAGCGTGAAGCGTTCGGCGCACAGCTGGGAGAGCGCGGGCGCGGGCCGGATCAGCATGGTGTCCAGCGAGCCGCTGCGGATCCGCGCGCCGAGCCCGTCGGCCGAGCCGACCAGCAGGTTGGCGACGCCGAGCGAGAAGGTGGCGGTGGCGTACAGGAAGGCGATCTCCGGCAGGCTCCAGCCGCCGAGCCGGTCGGTGTGCAGGAACATGATCACCAGCACCGCGAAGTCGAGGGAGTGGGTGACCAGGCTCGCCGCCAGGTTGAGCGCGAAGGAGGCCCGGTAGGCCATCATCGAGCGCATCCACATCCGGGCGCAGAGCCACCAGGAGCGCAGCGCCCAGGCGGTGCGGGCGGCGAGGGGCTCCCGGCGGAGCCCGACGAGCTGCTCAGCCACCCTGCACCACCACCTTGCGGGTGGCCAGCCACTGGGCGCCCCGCCCGGCGGCGAGCAGCACCACCGCCCAGCCGAGCTGGAAGCCGAGCGCCCCGAACAGGGCGGTGCCGCCGGTCCGTTCCAGGAAGACGTCGGTGGGGACGTTCACCAGCGCCGACCAGGGCAGCGCCCGGCCGAGGTCGCCGAGCAGGCCGGGGAACAGCGCGACCGGCAGCAGCATCCCGGAGAAGAACATCGAGACCACCAGCATCACCGAGCGCACGCCCTCCGAGTCGTGCAGCCAGAAGCCGGTGATCGAGACCAGGAAGCGCAGCCCGAAGCTGACCACGACCGCCAGCAGTACCGAGAGCAGGAAGAACGCCCAGGTCAGTGGGTGTTCGGGCAGTCGGATGCGGAACACCAGCGCGCCGATCAGTATCGGCACGGTGCCGCGCACCAGCGCCTGGAAGCCGGCCCGGCCGAGGTCGGAGGCCAGCCACCAGGCCTGGAAGTCGACCGGGCGGTAGAGGTCGACGGCGATGTCGCCGCTGCGGAAGCGGTCCTGGAGGTCGTCCTGGAAGCCGCCGCCCCAGACCGCGACGGTGACCAGCAGGCTCTGGCTGACCCAGATGTAGGTGACGGCCTGGCTCTGGTCGTAGCCGCCGAGGCCGGGGCGGGCCTGCCAGAGGGCGAGGAAGGTGGAGGCCAGGATGATGCCGAAGACGGTGTTGGTGAAGGTGCCGGCCACGGTGGCGGCCCGGTAGGTGGAGTAGCGGCGGAAGGCGCCGCGGGCAACGGCGGCGTAGAGCATATTGTCTCCTTGTCGACAAATATGGGCAGAGGGAGATTGCCCTCGACATCCGCGCACGCCCCAGCGGCTCCGACCGGCCGTACCCGGGGGTGCCGGGCCTGGCGGGCGGAGCTGCGGAAGTGGGTGCGCTATGTGGTTTGCACCTTTCACCGTACCTCCGGCCCGCACCACCCGCACCCGGTTTTCCCCGCCTGATCCGACGTCAAATAGCAGATAATCTCGGCATGACCTTGAGCACCCGCCGCCAGGCCAAACGGGCCGCCCGCCGCGAGGCCCGCCGCGCCCTCCCGCTCTGGCGCCGGCTCCTGCCCACCTGGCGGGTCACCCTCGGCACCCTCACCCTGCTGTTCCTGCTCGCCGCCGGCGGCTTCGCCGTGCTCTACGTCATCGTCCCGGTGCCCGACCCCAACGCCCACGCCGTCGCCCAGAACAACATCTACCTCTACGCCGACGGCACCACCGAGATCGCCCGCACCGGCGCCGTCAACCGCACCGACGTCACCATCGACCAGATCCCGCTCCCGACCCAGCAGGCCGTCGTCTCCGCCGAGGACCGCACCTTCTACCAGAACCGCGGGATCGACCTGAAGGGCATGCTCCGGGCCGGCTGGAACACCCTGCTCGGCAAGGGCATGCAGGGCGGCTCCACCATCACCCAGCAGTACGTCAAGAACTACTACCTCACCCAGGACCGCACCATCGAGCGCAAGGGCCGCGAACTGCTCATCGCCCTCAAGGTCGACCAGCAGCGCGACAAGCGCGAGATCCTCGCCGGCTACCTCAACAGCAGCTACTTCGGCCGCGGCGCCTACGGCATCCAGAGCGCCGCCCACGCCTACTACGGCGTCGACGTCTCCGCGCTCACCCCCGCCCAGGGCGCCTACCTCGCCTCCCTGCTCCAGGCCCCCAGCCTCTACGACGTCAAGACCGCCACCCCCGCCAACCGCGAGAAGGCCGTCGCCCGCTGGAACTACACCCTCGACGGCATGGTCCAGCTCGGCTTCCTCACCCCCGCCGACCGCGCCGCCACCACCTTCCCCGACCCGATCGACCCCCAGCCCGCCACCGGCCTCGCCGGCCAGGCCGGCTACCTGGTCGGCGTCGCCGACGACTACCTCGTCTCCTCCGGCACCCTCGACGCCGCCACCCTCAAGGCCGGCGGCTGGCGCATCACCACCACCTTCGACAAGCCCCGGCAGGACGCCTTCGTCAAGGCCGTCCAGGACCGGCTCACCGGCGAACTCGACCCCCGGGCCCGCCCCGCCACCGACACCGACGTCCGGGTCGCCGGCGCCTCCGTCGAACCCGCCACCGGCCGGGTCGTCGCCGTCTACGGCGGCCCCGACTACGCCAAGCAGCCCTACAACGACGCGCTGCGCCAGGACAACCAGATCGGCTCCACCTTCAAACCGATCGACCTCGCCGCCGGCCTGCTCGCCCAGCACACCCTCGACGGCGTCCCGATCACCACCGAATCCCGCTACGACGGCAGCAGCGAACGCCCCGTCACCGGCGGCCCCACCCCCTACGCGCCGCCCAACGAGGACGACGTCGACTACGGCAGCATCACCCTGCGCTACGCCATGGTGAAGTCCGTCAACTCCGTGTACGCGCAGGAGGGCGTCGACGCCGGACTCGCCCGCGTCCGGGAGACCGCCGTCAAACTCGGCATCCCCGACAGCGTCCGCGGCATGGACCCGGCCAACACCTCGATGACGCTCGGCACCGCCACCCCCAGCGCCCTCGACCTGGCCGGCGTCTACGCCACCCTCGCCGACCACGGCCGGGCCCGCACCCCCTGGTCCGTCGTCAAACTCGAACGCGTCAACCCCGGCGGCGCCGTCGACGTCCCCAAGATGCCCGAACACGACCCCACCGACGCCCTCGACCGGGAGACCGCCGACTCCGTCACCGACGTGCTGCGCGACGTCGTCAGCCCGCGCGGCACCGGCGCCGCCGCCCTCGACCTGAACCGCCCCGCCGCCGGCAAGACCGGCACCACCGACTCCAACCTCTCCGCCTGGTTCGCCGGCTACACCCCCGAACTCGCCACCACCGTCGGCCTGTTCCGGGAGAACCCGAAGACCCACGCCAAGGAGCCGCTGGCCGGCACCGCCGGACTCACCCGGATCAACGGCGGCACCTTCCCCACCCGGATCTGGACCGCCTACATGGCCGCCGCCCTCGACGGCACCCCCACCCAGGACTTCGACCTCAGGACCGGACACGGCACCCCCGCCGCCACCCCCTGGCCCACCGCCCCCGCCGGCACCACCCCCAGCGCCACCACCCCGACCACCGCCCCCGCCGCCGGCGGCGAACCCGCCAACACCGGCCCGGCCCCCGGCACACCGCCCGGCCACGAGCCCAGCACCCCCGCCGCCACCGGCCGACCCGCTCCCGGCCCGATCACCCCCAGCCCGCAGGCACCCAAGCCCACGACGGAACCGGAACAGCCCAGCCCCACCCCCAGGCCCAGCCAGGTCCAGCCGACCCGCCCCACCGCCCCGCCCAGCGCCACCGGCGGCCCCGCCAGCCACCCGGCGGCCCCGCCCACGCCCTGAAGCCTTGTCCCCGGACTTCCGGAACAGGCTTCAGGACGCGCCCCGGGCCACCAGTTCGCGCTCCAGCGGGGTGCGGAACCGCGGCGTCACCCGCACCTCCCCCAGCCAGCCCGCCAGCCGCTCGGCCTGTGCCGCGACGGCCCGCTCCGCCGCCGCCCCGACGTCCCGGAACAGCCGCCACACCACCTCGCCGTCCGGGCGCTGCGCCCAGCCGCCCACCACCTCGCCGCACCACCACACCGTCGGCCCGGCGTTGCCCGCCCGGTCGAACAGCGCCGGCACGTCCTCCGGCCGCAGGTACCAGTCCCGCCCGCGCCAGCCCATCACCGCCGGGTCCAGCGCGGGCAGCAGCGCCGCCCACGGCTCCGGCTCCGCCACCGGCGCCTCGTCCCCCGGCAGCGCCAGCGCCGGCGCCCCGCCGGCCAACGCCACGTCCAGCGCCCCGAGATCGGCCAGCGCCCGGCGGACGTCCCCCAGCGTCCAGCCCGTCCACCACTTCACGTCCTCGACCGTCGCCGGTCCGTACGCCGCCAGCCAGCGCCGCACCACCTCGGCCTTCGCCTCCCGCACCGGCACCTCCGGCCACTGCGGCACCGGCGCCCACGGGTAGCTGCTGCTCAGCCACGAACCGCGCGGGCGTGAGCGGCGCACGTGCCCGTCGGAGGCCAGCAGCCGCAGCAGGCGGCTGCCCACGCTCTGCTTCGCCTCGTACGCCTTGCCCGCCGACATCAGCATCGTCTCGCGCAACTGCGGTACGTCCTCGGAGAGTTCCCTGGTCGTCGCCTCGCCGCGGACGGCCAGCGCGGCCAGCACCTCGCGCTCCGTCTCCGCCAGCCGGGCCTCGTCCCAGCCCTCGGCGAAGTCCCGCAGGTGCTTCAGCAGCGTCGCCCGCTCCTTCGCCGCGATCGCCCGCGCCGCCGCCGAACTCACGTACGGGGCGAGGCCCTCCGTCACCGCGAAGATCGTCCGCCGCATCGACAGCAGCTTCACCAGCGAGACGTCCTCGTACAGCGCCCGGTCCACCTCCGCCGCCGAGGGCTCCGCCAGTCGCGCGCAGGCCGACAGGTACACCGTGGCCGCGTCCGTCGCGTGCAGCCCGACCACCGCGTCGGCCACGTCCTCCACCCGCGCCGCCCGCAGCGACGGCACCAGCAACTGCCGCCGCCCCAGCCTGGCCCGACGCTCCGCATCCCCGATCACCGGCACACCCATGCCGGGACCCTAGCGCGTGTCCGCCGCGCGGCCCCGACGACGCCCGGGCGGCCCGGGCGGCCCGGCCCGCCGCCCGTGCCGGAAGCGGGGGGGGCAGGACCAGGCTTGGAGACAGAAAAGAGAAGGGAAAAAGGGAGAAATCACA
>NZ_JBHVJT010000053.1:56078-69346 GCF_042798815.1 Kitasatospora sp. NPDC057738
TTGAGAGGGCCCTAGGTTTTGTCTCTCCACACACCCCGGAGAATGCGGGGGCGCCTTGGGCGACCAGCCCCCCCTCCGTGGGGGGAAGGGGGGTCCCCCGCTCGGGGTCGGGACCCCCCGGGGCACCGGACGGATCAGGCCGTCACAGGTACAGCCCGGTCGAGCCCTCCGTGTCGCCGAAACGGGTCGCGGCGACGGCGTGCAGGTCGCGCTCGCGCAGCAGCACGTAGGTGGCGCCGCGGACCTCCACCTCCAGCTTGTCCTCCGGGTCGTACAGCACCCGGTCCCCCGGTTCCACCGAGCGCACGCTCTGGCCCACCGCGACGGCCTCCGCCCAGGTACAGCGCTTGGACAGCTCCGCCGTGGCCGGGATCAGGATGCCGCCGGTCGAGCGGCGCTCGCCCTCGCTGCCCTCGATGCGCACCAGCACGCGGTCGTGCAGCATCCGGATCGGCAGCTTCTCGCCGAGCCGGTCGTGGCGGGCAGGCTCCTGCGCGTACTCGGAGCGGGTCGCTTCGTCGTTCGTACTCACGGTCCCGAAGGTACCTCCCCCGGGCGCGGGGCGTGACGCTGGCCCGGTACGCGGAAGGCCGGGCACGCGGCGCGCCCGGCCCTCCGTCCCGCGGTGCTCAGCCCTTGCGGCGCTTGCGGGCCGAGGCGACCAGCAGCACCAGGCCCACGCCGACCAGCGCGGCCGGGACGATCCGCTCCCGGCGCGGCTGCCCCTCCTCGTCCACGAACTGCGCCCGGACCTTCTCCACCACGCCGCTGGCGGCCACGTACGCCCGGGCGGCCCGCTCCTCGACGGCGGCCGCCGCCTTGGCCTTGACCTGGGCGGAGATGGTGCTCGGGTGGACGCGGACGGCCAGCTCGTCGAGGGTCCCCGCCAGCCGGTCACGCGTCCGCTCGATGTCCGCCTCGATCTGGGCGGTCGTCCGCGCCGACTTGTCCTGCGTGCTCGCCTCGCCCACTCGGGCCACCCCATTCACTCGCCGATGTCGTTCCGTCCGATCCGTGCGATCGGTGCGACTGACCCAGTGTGTCAGCTGCCGAACACGGCCGCGCGGCCCCACCCACCATCGGAGGTAAGTTTGCCGTGGTACAGCCGCCCGTCCCAGCCTTCAGGAGAGTACGACCGTGTCTGAGCGCCTCCAGCCCGGCGACACCGCGCCCGCCTTCAGCCTGTCCGACGCCGACGGCAACCAGGTGTCCCTCGCCGACCACGCCGGCCGCAAGGTCATCGTCTACTTCTACCCGGCCGCCCTGACCCCCGGGTGCACCAAGCAGGCCTGCGACTTCACCGACAACCTGGAGGTCTTCGCGGGCGCCGGCTACGACGTCATCGGCATCTCCCCGGACCAGCCGGAGAAGCTCGGCAGGTTCCGCGAGGCCGAGAACCTCAAGGTCACGCTGCTGTCCGACCCGGACAAGGAGGTGCTGGAGGCGTACGGCGCCTTCGGCGAGAAGCAGAACTACGGCCGCACCTACCTGGGCGTGATCCGCTCCACGATCGTCGTGGACGAGCAGGGCAAGGTGGAGCACGCGTTCTACAACGTGCGGGCCACCGGCCACGTCGCCAAGCTGCTGCGCGACCTCAAGGTCGGCGCCTGACCGACCGCGGTACGGGAGAACGACGAAGCGGTGGCGGCACACCCCCCGACCGGGTGCACCGCCACCGCCGTTCCTCACCTCAGCGGACCGGCTTGATCAGCAGGTCCCGAGGTCGCTCCAGACGCCCCACGAGCCGCTGGCCGCGGGGTCGTCGCCCTTGGTCCACCACTTGTTCTGGTAGTAGTGGCCCTTCCACGAGACCTTGGTGGGGGTCGCGTAGGTGGTGCCCGCGTCCCAGCCCGGGGCGGCCGTGCAGGCGCCCGAGGTCGGGGTCGGCGTCGGGGTCTGCGTCCCGGTCGCGGTGGGCGTCGGGGTCGGCGTCGGGGTGGCCGTCTGCGACGGGGTCGGGGTCGGGGTCGGCGTGCCGCCGTCCACCGCGCCGCGGGTCAGGTCGCCCTTGATCCCGTACAGCGTGCCGCCCACGTTGACCGTCCAGTTGGAGGGCGTGGACACCGGCAGGTAGTAGACGAAGTCCATGTCGATCGAGGCGCCCGGCGCCAGCGACTGCCAGCCCGGCAGCTTGACCGACACCCGGTTGTAGGTGCCCTTCAGACCGCCCACGTTGCCCGGGCCCGGGTTGTCCTGCTTGATGACCTGGAGGCCGAAGCCGGACTGGTCCTTGGCGTTGCCCGGGGCCGAGTTGCCGTAGTCGAACTGGAACTCGGTGCCGCCCGGCAGGGTCAGCGTCGAGTTGTTGACGATGTGCAGCTTCGGGTTGATCGGGTAGTTCGAGTCGCCCAGCGCGAAGTTGGTGAACGACACGTCGATCGGCAGGGTCTGCTGCGGCAGCGCGGTCGTCGAGCGGATCGCGCCGTACGGGGCCGCCGACTTGAACTTGTCGTACATCAGCGAGGTCAGCGTCGAACCGGGGACGTACTCGCCCTTGCCGCCGTTGGCGGCGGCGTCCCACTTGTAGTCGCCCGCGAGCTCCCAGATCATCGCGCCGCCGGCGCCCTGGTTGACGATGTAGTCCGCCTTGGCGCCCACCGACTGCTCGTCCTCGGTGGAGAGGAACACCTTCTTGGTGTCGTTCCACAGCCACGGCGCCACCAGGGCGGAGCTGTAGTTGCGGGTGTAGGTGCCCTGCAGCGCGGTGTCGGACACGCCGTACTTGGCCAGGTAGTCGGGCAGGATGCCCTTCTCCAGGTTCTTGGCGTGCCACATCGGGTTCGACCCGGCCGGGGACTCCTTGCCCGCGTCGTCCTTGTCGTTCCAGATGTTGTCGATGCCGACCGCGCCGTCACCGCAGGCGGTCAGGCCGGAGCCGGCCGGGCAGGTGGTCGCCGAGGCGGTGCCCCAGAGGCCGTTGGTGCCGCCCTGCACGTTCTTGAAACCGCGGGAGTAGTACGGCAGGCCGACGTTGATCCGGCCGCCGGGCATCGAACCGCGGAAGTAGTGGTACGACCAGTCGGCGTTCAGGTAGCCGATGCCGCCGTACTGCCCGGTGCCGTAGACGTTGGCGGCGGCCAGCTCGCCGTCCTTGCCGTCGTCGAACAGCGAGGCGTTCGGGCCCACGTACTTGTTCCAGGCGCCGTGCAGGTCGTACGACATGATGTTGACGTAGTCCAGGTACTTGGCCACCTGGAAGGTCTCCATGCCGCGCAGCAGGTAGCCGGAGGACGGGGCGGCGACCGACAGCAGGTAGTGCTTGCCGTCGGCGGCGCCGGCCTTGTCCAGGTTCTCGCGCAGGGTCTTCATCAGCGCCGCGTAGCCCTTGGCCAGCGAGCCGCGCTTGGCGTTGGCGAGCTGCCAGTCCAGCGGGTTGCCGGCGTCCTTCATCGAGGTCGGGTACTCGTAGTCGATGTCGACGCCGTTGAAGCCGTACTTGCGGATGAAGTCGACCGAGGAGGCGGCGAAGGTGTCGATGCCGGCCTGGTTGACGCTGCCGTCCGCATTGACGGTCATCGAGTAGAAGCCGCCGGAGTTGACGCGCTTGCCGTCGTCCCCGAAGTATCCGCCGGTCTCGGTCCAACCGCCCACCGACATCATGGTCTTGACGTTCGGGTACTGCTTCTTGAACTTCGTCAGCAGGTTGAAGTGGCCCTTGTACGGCAGGCTCGGGTCCAGCTCGGCACCGGGGACGCCGGGGAAGGAGATCCCGGTGGCCTCGTTGGTCGGGCCGTCGGTGCCGACCGAGAGCTTGTTGTCGGAGCCGACGTGGCCGAAGGCGTAGTTGAGGTGGGTGACCTTGTCCCAGGGGATGTCGCTCACCAGGTACGGCGCGTCGCCGTTCTTGCCGGTGCGCCAGCCGGTGAAGTAGCCGATGATGCGGCGCTGGTGGTCGGCGCCCATCTTCTCGCGCCCGCTGGTGTCGTAGACGGAGCAGTACGGGACGTCCACCCCGGGGGTCTGGTACAGGCCGTCCGGCCGACAGGCCGCGTTGTCGACCGCCGCCGACGCCTGCGAGGGCGCCGCACCCAGCGTCGCCATCAGCAGTCCGGCCAGCGAGGCCGCGGCGAGCGAGGCCACGCCGGCCCGGGCGGCCGGGCTCTTCCGGCGGTGGGCGGCGGTGGGACGCCGCTCCGCCGTGTTTCGGATCAACACTCGGTCCTCCAGGAGAGAGTGTCGGCGCGTGCCTGTGGGGGAGCACGCACGTGGGGGATTGCAATTGGCGCAGAAGCTATGTGGTCTGAACCACATAGGTCAATAGGTCTGTACCAATTGGTAATCAAAAGCCAAACATCACAGGTCGGAGCCGCTCGACAATCGGTCAGCCCCCTGGCCGAAACCCGCTCCCGGCGCGCACCGGCCGACCCGGCTGCCGAACTGCCCGCACCGGCGCGCGGCAGACGCGCGGCCGCCCCCCGACCGGGACGAGGCCGGGGCCGGACCGGGGACCGGGCCGGACGCCGAACCGGGACGCGGCACCGGCGGGGCGGCGGCCGAACTCGCTGTCCCCACACTCGACGAAGCTCTAGACTGGTCGCCATGCGGCCTTGGCGGAATTGGCAGACGCCTGGGTTTTAGGTGCCCATGGGAGAAATCCCGTGAGGGTTCGAGTCCCTCAGGCCGCACTGGCGTTTAAATCGAAGGCCCGCCCCGAGGTGATCCCGGGGCGGGCCTTCGACGCGTTCACCGGACGGAGTGTCAGGCCAGCAGGTCCTTGACGACCGGGGCGAGGGCGCGGAAGGCCTTGCCGCGGTGGCTGATGGCGTTCTTCTCGGCCGGGGTGAGTTCGGCGCAGGTGCGGGTCTCGCCGAGCGGCTGGAGGATCGGGTCGTAGCCGAAGCCGCCGTCGCCGGCCGGGGCGGTGCGCAGGGTGCCGAGGAGGCGGCCCTCGACGACGCGCTCGGTGCCGTCGGGGAGCGCGAGGGCGGCGGCGCAGAAGAAGTGGGCGCCGCGGTGCGGCTCGGCGATGTCGGAGAGCTGGGCGAGCAGCAGGTCGAGGTTGGCGGTGTCGTCGCCGTGCTTGCCGGACCAGCGGGCGGAGAAGATGCCGGGAGCGCCGTTCAGCACGTCCACGCAGAGGCCGGAGTCGTCGGCGACGGCGGGCAGGCCGGTGGCGCGGGCCAGGGCGTGCGCCTTGAGCAGGGCGTTCTCGGCGAAGGTGACCCCGGTCTCGGGGACGTCCGGGATCTCCGGGTAGGCGTCGGCGCCGACGAGTTCGACGTCCAGGCCGGCGTCCGCCAGGATGGCGCGGAGCTCGGTGACCTTGTGCTGGTTACGGGTGGCGAGAATCAGGCGGGTGGACATATCGCCCACCCTACCGAGGGGCCGGGGACGATCAGCCGGTGCAGACCGAGGTGAGGTTGCCGGCCGCGGCGCCGAGCGGCTTGAGGTCCGGGACCTCGTTGCGGTCCGCGGCCCGCTGCACGTTCTCGACCTGCTTCTGCAGATCGGTCACGGCCTTGGCGACATCGGTGTTCTTGGAGTTCTTCCCGACCTGGTCGAGGTCGTTCTTGAGCTTCTGCAGGGCCTTCCCCGCCGCGGCCGCGTCGTTGCTCGCGTTGTCGTAGGCCTGGGTGACGTCGGCGATGTCGCCGGTGATCCGCACCGCGGTGTTGCCGCAGTCGAGCGCCTTCTGCGCGGCGGAGCAGCTCACCATGCTGAGCGGGAGGATCGCGATGAGTCCGGCCACGGCGAGGGCGGCGGGGCGGGCGATGCTCGACGGCATCCGATCCTCCTGTGGGGCGCGGGTTCCGTGATGGGGGACGCGCGCCGGGAGGTGCGCGGTTCCCGCAGCGGGAGTGCTGCGGGAACCGTACGGTCTCCGGGCCCGGCCTGTACAGCAGGCCGACCGGTTCGGCGGGCCGTTCGCCCGCGGCCCGCACGCGTGTCCGCACCGCGGCCCGAACGGCCGTCCGCGCCCGCGGGCTGACCGTGCGTCCACTCCGGTCCACGGCTGCGGGACCCGCGCCGGTTCAGCCCTCCAGGGCCTTGCGCTGGATCGCGTCCAGCTCCGCGCAGCCGAGGCTGCCGAGGTCGAGCAGCCGGTCGAGCAGCTCGCGGTCGAAGGGGGCGCCCTCGGCGGTGCCCTGGACCTCGACGAAGCGGCCGTCGGAGGTGCAGACGATGTTCATGTCGGTCTCGGCGCGCACGTCCTCCTCGTACTGGAGGTCGAGCATCGGGACGCCGTCGATGATGCCGACGCTGACGGCGCTGACGCCGCCGGTGATCGGCTGGCCCTTGGCGCGCAGCAGCTTCTTGTCGCGGGCCCAGGCGACGGCGTCGACCAGGGCGACGTACGCGCCGGTGATGGCGGCGGTGCGGGTGCCGCCGTCGGCCTGGAGGACGTCGCAGTCGAGGACGATGGTGTTCTCGGCGAGCGCCCGGTGGTCCACGACGGCGCGCAGCGAACGGCCGATCAGCCGGCTGATCTCGTGGGTGCGGCCGCCGATGCGGCCCTTGACGGCCTCGCGGTCGCCGCGGGTGTTGGTGGCGCGCGGGAGCATGGAGTACTCGGCGGTGACCCAGCCCTCGCCGCTGCCCTTGCGCCAGCGGGGCACGCCCTCGGTGACGCTGGCGGTGCACAGCACCTTGGTGTCGCCGTAGGAGATGAGGACGGAGCCTTCGGCGTGCTTGCTCCAGCCCCGTTCGATGGTGATCGGGCGGAGCTGTTCGGGGGTGCGGCCGTCGATGCGTGACATAGGCACTGAGCGTAGTCGCTCCGGGGGGCCGGTCCGGGAAGCGGCGGGGGCCGGTCCGGGAGCCGGCGGGGATGCGCCGCGGCCCGCCGTCCCCCTGAGCGGGTCGGCGGGCCGGGCGGGCTGAACCCGGGTGGCTCAGCTCACATCATGTCCTCGATGTCGGCGGCGATCGGGTCGGCGTCGGTGCCGATGACGACCTGGATCGCGGTGCCCATCTTCACGACGCCGTGGGCGCCGGCGGCCTTGAGGGCGGCCTCGTTGACCAGGGAGGCGTCCTTGACCTCGGTGCGCAGGCGGGTGATGCAGCCCTCGACCTCTTCGATGTTGTCGATGCCGCCCAGACCGGCGACGATCTTCTCAGCCTTGCTGGCCATCTGGTTTCTCCCTCTGTCTCGGCCCTTCGGCGGCTCTGCCGGGTGCCGTCCTGCGCTGGTGCTGGGGTGTCCCTCGACCGCCGGGCGGTGAGGTCCGTGCCGGTGGCTGACGCGGGTTCGGCTGCGGTCGTGCCGGCGAGCAGCGCGACCAGCATCACCCGTGCCGGTCCGGTCCGCCACGTTAGTCCACTTTTGGCCCATTCCGGCGGGCAGGCGTCAGATCGTCGCCCGAGGATGACGATCAGCGGGGCTCGCGCCTCCGGAGTACGACCTGCTTCCAAGTGGTCTACACCAATATATGTGTACTCCGAGGAACGCGGTAACGGCCCCGGGTGTTCCCGAGCCCCGCCCGAGGGTCCCGCAGGGGCCCGCCGGTCGGCAACCGCACCCGGAGGGCGAAGGATGAGTTCGGCAGGCGCCACGGCCCCGCAGACCACGTGGTGGCACACCTTCTACGGCGGCCTCCAGAAGATGGGACGCTCCCTGCAGCTCCCGGTGGCGGTGCTCCCCGCCGCGGGCATCCTCAACCGGCTCGGCCAGCCGGACGTGTTCGGCAAGGACGGACTGGGCTGGGACGACGTCGCGAAGGTCTTCGCCGCCGCGGGCGGCGCACTGCTCGACTCGGCCTTCGGCCTGCCGATGCTGTTCTGCGTCGGCGTAGCGATCGGCATGGCGAAGAAGGCGGACGGCTCGACGGCGCTGGCCGCCGTGGTCGGCTTCCTGGTCTACTTCCGGGTCCTGCACGCCTTCCCGGAGCACTGCCAGCCGCCGACGGTGCTGGTCAGCGACCAGTGCGTGGACTACACCTCGGCGAAGGCGGCGGCCGCGACGTACCAGAACCCGGGCGTGCTGGGCGGCATCCTGATCGGCCTGATGTCGGCCTGGCTGTGGGTCCGCTTCCACCGCACCAGGCTGGTCGACTGGCTCGGCTTCTTCAACGGCCGCCGCCTGGTTCCGATGATCACCGCCCTGGTCGGCATGCTGACCGCCGTGGTGGCGATCTGGGTCTGGCCGCCGATCGGCCGCGGCCTGAACGACTTCTCGCAGACCCTCGCCGACCTGGGCGCGGCCGGCGCCGGCATCTTCGGCGTCTTCAACCGCGCCCTGCTGCTGATCGGCATGCACCAGCTGCTGAACACCTTCGTCTGGTTCCAGTTCGGCGAGTTCGTCAAGGCGGACGGCACGATCGTGCACGGCGACATCCCGCGCTTCCTGGCGGGCGACCCGACGGCCGGCCAGTTCCAGTCCGGCTTCTTCCCGATCATGATGTTCGCGCTGCCGGCCGCCGCCCTCGCGATGGCGCACTCGGCGAAGCCGCACCGGCGCAAGGAGATCTACGGCCTGATGCTCTCGGTCGGCCTGACCTCCTTCGTGACGGGCGTCACCGAACCGATCGAGTACTCCTTCGCCTACCTCGCCCCCGCCCTGTACGCCGTGCACGCGCTGCTGACCGGCGCCTCGATGGCGGTGACCTGGGGCCTCGGGGTGCACGACGGGTTCAGCTTCTCGGCCGGCCTGATCGACTACGCGATCAACTGGGGACTGGCCACCAAACCGTGGCTGATCATCCCGATCGGCCTCTGCTTCGCCGCCGTGTACTACGCGCTCTTCCGGTTCATCATCGTCAAATTCAACCTGAAAACACCCGGGCGGGAGGACGACGACCAGGTCGAGGACGTCACCAAGGCCTGAACCCGAGCATCACCGGGGTTATCCCCGCAATGGCCCCCGGACCCGACGGTCCGGGGGTCTTCGGCATTTCGGAAAGCCCGGTCGCCCCGGCCCAACGCGCCTGGCAGGGCCCACCGGAGCAGGCTGTGCTTTTGTTGCGCGATTAGCCAAAATCGATTTTGTTGCGCGGTCGGCCAAAATACCGATCGCGGTGGATACCATGATCGCCATTCGGTAAGTAGGTTTCGATTTCATAGCGCTTCCCGGCTGCACCGCTTTCCGGGGTTCCTCGGCTTCTCCGCCCGTGCTACAAAACTGGTCTACACCACGTGTGGTGTAGACCAGTTCGCGGTTGGCCCCCTGTGCCGTCCCCCGACCGACCGCCATGCCGTTAGGAACCCACCCCCATGAGTCAGTCTGAGCAGGCACCGGCGCCCGCTACGGCTCCGGCCACGCCAAGCCCCGCCAAGAAGTTCGGCCAGAACCTCCTCCAGGGTCTGCAGAAGATCGGCCGCAGCCTCCAGCTGCCCATCGCGGTGCTCCCCGCCGCCGGTCTGCTGATGCGTCTCGGCCAGGACGACGTGTTCGGCAAGGACGGCCTCGGCTGGAACAAGGTCGCCTCGGTCTTCGCCACCGCCGGCGACGGCGTCTTCTCCAACCTGGCGCTGCTCTTCGCGGTGGGCATCGCGATCGGCTTCGCCAAGAAGGCGGACGGCTCCACGGCCCTCGCCGCGCTGGTCGGCTTCCTGGTCTACAAGAACGTCCTCACCGCGTTCCCGGTCTCCGAGGGCCATGTCGACGGCGACAAGTGGATCAAGCCGGTCTACCAGGACCCGGGCGTGCTCGGCGGCATCGTGATCGGTCTGCTGGCCGCGGTGCTGTGGCAGAAGTACCACCGCACCAAGCTGGTCGACTGGCTCGGCTTCTTCAACGGCCGCCGCCTGGTCCCGATCATGATGGCCTTCGTCGGCACCGCCGTCGGCGTCTTCTTCGGTCTGGCCTGGGGCCCGATCGGCGACGCCGTCAAGAGCCTGAACGACAGCCTGATCGGTGCCGGCGCGTTCGGTGCGGGCGCCTTCGGCCTGGTCAACCGCGGTCTGCTGCCGGTCGGCATGCACCAGTTCGTGAACTCCTTCGCCTGGTTCCAGACCGGTGACTTCACCAAGCCCGACGGCACCGTCGTGCACGGCGACCTGACCCGCTTCTTCGCCGGTGACCCGACCGCCGGACAGTTCATGTCGGGCTTCTACCCGATCATGATGTTCGCGCTGCCCGCCGCCGCGCTGGCCATCGCCCACGCCGCCAAGCCGCACCGCCGCAAGGCCGTCACCGGCATGATGGTCTCGCTGGCCCTGACCTCCTTCGTCACCGGTGTCACCGAGCCGATCGAGTTCGCCTTCGTCTTCATCGCCCCGGTCCTGTACGTCATCCACGCGCTGCTCACCGCCGTCTCGATGACCGTCACCTGGGCGCTCGGCGTGCACGACGGCTTCACCTTCTCCGGCGGCCTGATCGACTACGCGCTGGCCTGGAACAAGGCCACCGACCCGTGGATGATCATCCCGATCGGCCTGGTCTTCGCCGCGGTCTACTACTTCCTCTTCCGCTTCGCGATCGCCAAGTTCGACCTCAAGACCCCCGGTCGCGAGGACGACGACGAGATCGAGGACGTCACCAAGGCCTGACGCCCGCGTCACCGCCCCGCCCCGAAGGCCCCGCCCCGCCGCTGCTCCCCCAGCGGCGGGGCGGGGCCTTCGGCGTGCCCGGGCACCGCGGGCCGACGGAAACGGCGGTTGACGAACCGACGGACGCCCTGGTCAACTGAAGCGGTGAACGCCTCGTGCCCGCTGGTCACCCGCAGCCACATCGACTTCGGTCGCGTGTGGTCCGCGGCGTGTCGCGGCTGAGCTGACCGTTCCCCCGCCGCCGCCCGGCTGACGTCCCGCCCGGCGCCGGACCTTCCCCCCGCCCGCACGGGCTCCGCCCGCGGGCCGCCACCGCGCTCCGGCGTGCCCCCGCGCTCCCGTGCTCCCCGCACGGCCGCGCCGGCGCCCGCACGCGTCCGCACGAGGAAGTCAGGCTCACCATGCCCCGCCAGTTGCACCTGTCCGCCGCCCTCGACAGCCCCGGCCGCTTCGACGCCGGGCACTACGCCTACCTCGCCCGCCTCGCCGAGCGGGCCACCCTGGACTTCGTCACCCTCGACGACTCCTTCGCCGCCGCACCGAGCCGCCCCGACGCGCTCGCCGCCCTCGCCCGGATCGCCCCGCTGACCGACCGGGTCGGACTGGTGCCGACCGTCACCACCACCCACACCGAGCCCTTCCACACCTCGATCTCGGTCAACACCCTGGACTGGGCGAGCGAGGGCCGGGCCGGCTGGCTGGTCGGCGTCTCCACGACCGAGGCCGAGGCCCGGGCCTTCGGCCGCCGACCGGTCGCCGCCGAGGACGAGCTGTGGGCCGAGGCCGCCGACGCCGTCGAGGTGGCCGCCCGGCTCTGGGACAGCTGGGAGGACGACGCGGAGATCCGCGACACCGCGACCGGGCGGTTCATCGACCGCGACAAACTGCACTACATCGACTTCGAGGGCCCGCACTTCTCGGTCCGCGGCCCGTCCATCACCCCGCGCCCGCCGCAGGGCCGCCCGGTGGTCGCGGTACCGGTCGCCGCCGCTGACCTCGCGCCGGACGCCTCCCCGGGCGGGCGGGCCCGGACCGCCGCCGCGATCCGGCACGCCGACGTCGTGCTGCTCGACGCCCCCGACCGCGCCACCAGGCTGACCGCCGCCACCGAACTGCGGCTGCGCGCCGGGGAGGGCCTGCGCATCCTCGCCCGGCTCGACACCGCCCTGTCCGCCCTGCCCAACCGGGCCGCCGACGAGCGGCTGCTCGCCGAACTCACCGCGACCGGCACCGGCGTGGACGGCTTCCACCTCTCCCCCGCCGACCCGCCGCGCGACCTGGCGGCACTGGCCGACCGGATCGCCCCCGCCCTGCGCGCCGCGGGCCTGCTGCGCGCCGAGTACACCGGCCGCACCCTGCGCGACCACCTCGGCCTGGCCCGCCCGGCCAGCCGCTACGCCGCCCGCCCCGCCGGCGCCCCCGCCGCTTCCCCCGCCCTCGCCGAGGTGACCCGATGACGGACCGACCGCTCAAGCAGATCCACCTGGCCGCGCACTTCCCCGGCGTCAACAACACCACGGTGTGGAGCGACCCGGCCTCCGGCAGCCACATCGAGTTCTCCTCGTTCCGCCACCTCGCGCAGACCGCCGAACGCGGGAAGTTCGACTTCTTCTTCCTCGCCGAGGGCCTGCGGCTGCGCGAGACCAAGGGGCTCATCCACGACCTCGACGTGGTCGGCCGCCCCGAGTCGATCACCGTGCTGAACGCGCTCGCCGCCGTCACCGAACGGCTCGGCCTGGCCGCCACCGTCAACGCGACCTTCAACGAGCCGTACGAACTGGCCCGCCGCTTCGCCTCGCTGGACCACCTCTCCGGCGGCCGCGCGGCCTGGAACGTGGTCACCTCCTCGGACGCCTTCACCGGGGAGAACTTCCGCCGCGGCGGCTACCTGGACCGCGCCGACCGCTACACCCGCGCCGCCGAATTCGTCCAGCTGGCACGGGAGTTCTGGGACGCCGGGGACGAACCCGCCCGGCACCGCGGCCCGCAGTTCGAGGTCGAGGGCAGGCTCTCGCTGCCTCGGCCGCCGCAGGGCCACCCGGTGGTGATCCAGGCCGGGGACTCCGACGAGGGGCGCGAGTTCGCCGCCGCCACCGCCGACGTGGTCTTCTCCCGGCACTCCACCCTCGCCGACGGCCAGGCCTTCCACGCCGACGTCAAGCGCCGGCTCGCCGCGTACGGGCGCAAGCCGGACGAGCTGAAGATCATGCCCGGGGTCACCTTCGTCCTCGGCGACACCGACGCCGAGGCGGCCGAACGGGCCCACGGGATCCGCCGGGCCCAGGTCGGCCCGCAGACCACGATCGCCTTCCTGGAGCAGGTCTGGGGCGTCGACCTGTCCGACCACGACCCCGACGGACCGCTGCCGACCGTCGACCCCGACCCGGACAGCGGCCTGGTCCAGGGGCGGGTCCGGCACGCCGACCCGGTGGCCCTCGCCGAACGGTGGCGGGCGGTGGCCGCGGAGAAGAAGCTGACCAGCCGCGAACTGGTGATCGAGCTGACCGGCCGGCAGTCCTTCATCGGCTCGCCCGCCACCGTCGCGGCGCAGATCGACCACTTCGTGCAGAACGACGCGGCCGACGGCTTCATCCTCGTCCCGCACCTCACCCCGGGCGGGCTGGACGAGTTCGTCGACCGGGTCGTACCGCTGCTCCAGGAGCGCGGGGTGTTCCGCACCGACTACACCGGCCCCACCCTGCGGGACCACCTCGGACTGCCGGCGCCCGGGCGGCGCTGACGATCCGTCGCCCGGCACCCGGTGGGCCACCCGGCCGGCCTCCCGCCACCGGGTGGGCCCCCGGGTGGCCGTGACCGACGCCAGTGGCAAGGGCGTGGGG
>NZ_JBHVJT010000054.1:0-24930 GCF_042798815.1 Kitasatospora sp. NPDC057738
GGGCCGGGCCGTGTGCCCGGCCCGGCCCGCCGTCGGGGCGGATCAGTCGACGATCTCCATCTGGCCCATCATGCCCGCCGAGGAGTGCTCCAGCATGTGGCAGTGGTACATGTAGCGGCCGAGGTAGTCGGTGAAGGTCGCCTGGACCCGGACCGAAGTACCGGGCGGAAGCGGCACGGTGTCCTTCAGGCCGGCGTCACCGGGCAGCGGCGGCCGGCCGTCCCGGTCGAGCACCCGGAACTGCGCCAGGTGCAGGTGGAAGGAGTGCTGGATCGGACCGTACTTGGTGGCGCTGTCGCCGTTGGTGACCGTCCAGATCTCGGTGGCACCGCGGCGGACCCGCTGGTCGACCCGGTCCGGGTCGAAGGGCAGGCCGTTGACCAGGCCGGTCGGCGTGCCGTTCAGGTCGAAGGAGAGCGTCAGCTCGCGGTGGACCGTGGCCGGCGGCAGCTCGGGCAGCGGCCGCAGGACGGCCGGCACACCGCTGCGGTCGCGCGCCCGGCGGTCAACCGCGAACTGCAGCACCGGCTCGATCCGGTCGTCGCCGGTGTACTGGCCCTGGTTGGTGAGCGCCGCCCTGCTGCCGACCGCCAGCCCGGAGAAGTCCACCACCAGGTCCACCCGTTCACCGGCGGCGAGCGGGAAGTCCGTCCCCGTCCGGTCGACCGGCGCGGGCAGCAGACCGCCGTCCGAGCCGATCTGGAGGACCGGCAGGGAGCCGAAGTTCAGCTTCAGGAACCGCAGGGTCGAGCTGTTCAGCAGGCGCAGGCGGTACTTGCGGGCGGCCACCGGGAAGTACGGCTTGGAACGGCCGTTGACCAGGATCACGTTCCGCTTCGCCGGATCGCCGTGGACCAGCTGCCCCGCGGCGTCGAACTCGGCGTCGCGGATCGCGATCGGCACGTCGTACTCGTCCCTCGGCAGGTCGTGCCGGCGCTCGTCCTCGCCCTCGATCAGGTAGAAGGCGTGCAGGCCGCGGTAGACGTGCTCGGCCTCCGCGTGGTGGCTGTGGTCGTGGTACCAGAGGGTGGCCCCGGGCTGCCGGTTCGGGTACTCGTAGCGGCGCTCGCCGCCCGGGTCGATCAGCTGCATCGGGTGGCCGTCGCTGTCGGCCGGGACGTGGCCGCCGTGCAGGTGCACGTTGACGGCCTCGGGCAGCCGGTTGCGGTAGGTGACCAGCACCCGGCGTCCCTCCCGGGCCCGGATCGTCGGGCCGACGAAGCTGCCGCCGTAGGTCAGGCAGCTGGTCCGGACACCGGGGACCAGCTCCAGGTCGGCGGCCAGGACGTCGAGCCGGTAGACGTCGGTGTCGTCGGTCCGCGCCACCGGCCGCAGGGTCGGCGGCACCGGCATCCGCACGGAGAACGGCCCCTTGGGCGTTCCCCGGCCGATCGGTGCGGGCGGCAGCGGGTCCCCGCCGGCCACGGCGCCCACCGGCAGGCCCACCCCGGTCACCGCCGCGAGGCCCGCGAGGCCCAGGAATCTTCGTCTGTACACAGTGTCCTCCCCACGTCGGTCCCCATGCGGTCGCATGCGGTCGCTGCCGGTGCGTCAGGCGTAGCTCACGACCGCGCGGAAGCGGACCTCACCGCGTTCCACCCGTTCGAGCGCCTCGGCGACCCGCTCCTTGGGGAAGGTCTCGATCAGCGGCTTGACGGCCCCGGACGCGACCAGGTCGAGGGCCTCGGTGAGCTGGTCGAGGCCGTTGTGGGTGGCGCCGATCACCTGCTGGCGCTGCGCCCAGAACGGGCTGGTGGGCGGGATCGTGAAGGAGTCGACCGGGTCGATGGTGGCGAGCACGAGCCGGCCGTTCGGGCGCAGTCCCTGGAGGGTCTCGGTGGCGGCCCGGTAGGAGGTGCCGGTCACCAGGACCACGTCGGCGCCGCCGGCCGCCCGCAGCTGCTCGCCGTCGGCGACCACGTGGTCCGCGCCGAGCGTGCGGGCCAGCTCGTGCTTGTCCGGCGAGCGGGTGACGGCCACCGTCTCGAAGCCGGCGGCACGGGCGAACTGCACGGCGAGGTGGCCGAGTCCGCCGATCCCGAGGACGGCGACCCGCTCGCCCGGCTCGGGGTTGGCGGCGCGCAGCGCGCTCCACGCGGTGTACCCCGCGCACAGCACGGGCGCCGCGGCCTCGTACGACAGGGCGTCCGGCAGCAGCACCGTGCTGGCGGCCGACACCGCGACGTACTGCGCGTGACCGCCCTGCACGGTGAGGCCGCTCATCACCGACTCGGGGCAGTTCATCCCGGACTGCCCGGTGAGCGGGAGGTTGAGCCGGCAGTAGTCGCACCGGCCGCAGGTCGCCTGCACCCAGGTGGTGCCGACCCGGTCCCCGACCCGGCGGGTGGTCACTCCCGGGCCGACCTCGACGACCTCCCCGGCGGCCTCGTGACCGACCACCACCGGGTCGAGCGGCGGGAAGGGGAAGACACCCTGGCTGACCCAGAGGTCGTTGTGGCAGACCCCGCAGGCGTGGACCCGGATCAGTACCTGACCCGGACCTGCCGTGGGGGTGGGGATCTCGCGCAGTTCCCAGCGCGCCTTGGCCTCGGGTACGACGGCTGCCCACATCGGACGGACCTCCCTTTCGTGTCAGCGGTTTCGCGGCGTGAGGCGGACCGGGAGGGTCTCCACGCCGTTCATGATGAAGGTGACCTGCGGTGCCAAGTCCTTGTCGGGGACGGCGAGTTCGATGTCGGGGAAGCGCCGGAACAGCGCGGCGAGCGCGATCTCGGCCTCCATCCGGGCCAGCGGCATGCCGATGCAGCGGTAGACGCCGTGGCCGAAGGAGAGGTGCTCCTTGTCCGGCCGGGCGGCGTCGAAGGCGTCCGCGCTGTCGCCGTGCACGGTGCGGTCGCGGCCCACCGCCGCGAAGTTGATCAGGACCGGGTCGCCCTTGGCGATGACGACGCCGCCGATCTCGATGTCCTCCACCGCGAAGCGGAAGGGCAGGTGGGCGACCGGCGCCTCGACGCGCAGGGTCTCCTCGATCACGTCCGACCAGCTCACCGCGCCGCTGCGCAGCAGCGCCAGCTGGTCGGGGTGGGCGAGCAGGGCCCGGGTCGCGTTGGCGAGCAGGTTCATCACCGGCTCGGTCCCGGTGGCGAGCAACAGGTGCAGGGTGCCGACCAGTTCGGAGTCGTTCAGCCGGGAGCCGTCCTCCTCCTGGGCCTGGACCAGGTCGCTGGTCAGGTCGTCCCCGGGGCTGCGGCGCTTGGCCTCGACGAACTCCTGCATCTCCCGGTGCCACTGCTCGACGTTGGCCGCCGACTCCTCGGGGGTGAGGGTGGTGTCGATGTTCGCCTCGCCGCCGCGCAGCATCTGCGCGCGGTCCTCGGCCGGCACTCCGAACAGGTCGCAGATCACCCGGGCGGGCATCGGGCGGGCGAAGCGGGCCTTGAGGTCCAGCACCTCGCCGGGTTCGCAGCGGTCCAGCTCGTCCAGCAGCTCGTCGACGGCCTTCTCGACCTCGGCCCGCATGGCCTCGACCCGGCGCGGGGTGAAGGCCCCGGCGGTCAGCCGGCGCAGCCGGGTGTGGTCGGCGCCGTACCGGGTGGTGAGGTTGTCCATCAGCACCCAGCCGATGAGCGGGAAGTCCTCGCCGATCCTGCCCTCGGCGAAGGCCGTCCAGTGCTGGCGCGGGTCCTTGGACAGCCGGTGGTCGGTGAGGGCCTGGCGGGCGGTGTCGTGGTCGGTGATCGACCAGCCGAGCACGCCGCCGGGCAGTTCGATCCGGGCGACCGGGCCGTTCGCCCGGATCCGCGCGCCCTCGGCGTGGATGTCGTGTCCGGCGGGGTCGATGACGACGGGTTCGGGGATTGCCATGGGGATCCTCCGGGCGGTCGGTGGGAACGGCGGGCAGGGCATGCCGGACAGGGCCGCTCGGTGCGGCCCTGTCCGGTGGGGCGCCGGCTACAGGTAGAGGGTGTTGGGCCCGAGGCCGCAGGCGACCCGTCCGTACAGTTCGAGGTTGGTGTTGGGGTGCAGGATGCCGTGCAGGTTGAGGGTCTGGACGTCCCGCTCGATGCGCTGGATCGGGACGGTGGTGTAGATCGAGGAGCCGCCGCTGGCGGTGTTGAGGATGTCCACCGCCTCCTTGGTGCGCGAGCAGACGGCACCGAGGTCGAGCCTGATCCGGGCCCGCTCCTCCAGGGTCCACTCCTCGCCGGTGGGGCCCTTGGTGTCGATCAGGGCGGCGGCGCGGTGGGCGTGGAACTCCACCTCGTCGATCCTGGTGATGGCATCGGCCACCTGGAGGTGGGTCACCGGGGCCTCGGCCTGGTTGGCGTACTCGGTGTAGCTGATCTTCCGGCCGGGGAGCCGCTCGAAGAACGCCTCCTTGGCGGCCTTGGCCAGCCCGAGCGCCGGCGCGGCCACCGTGGCGCACGCGGTGGGCATGAACGGGGCCCGGTAGATGGGCGATTCGGCGTTCGCCAGGGAGCGGTGCCGGCCCTGGAGCACTGGGACCATCGGCAGCACCCGCGGCTCGGGGACGAACAGGTCGGTGGCGACGGTGGTGACGCTGCCGGAGCCGCGCAGGCCGGTGGTGTGCCAGTCGTCGACGATCTCCAGGTCCGCCAGCGGGACGGCCACCATGATCGGCTGCGGCCCGTCCGGGGTCATCAGCACGGCCGCGTTGGTGTTCCAGGAGCTGTGCAGCGCGCCCGAGTTGAACGTCCACTTGCCGTTCAGCAGCACGCCGCCGTCGACCGGAACGGCGACCGCGGTCGGGCTGAGGATGCCGCTCACCCGCACGCCCGGGTCGGCGAAGATCTCGTCCTGCACCTCGTCCGGGAACAGGCCGGCCATCCAGGAGCTGATGGCGTAGACCGCCATGACCCAGGCCGTGGAGCCGTCGCCGCGGGCCAGCTCGGCGATCACGTCCACCGCGGTGCGCATGTCGGATTCGTAGCCGCCGTAGCGGACCGGCACCCGGATCTGCAGCAGTCCGGAGTCGGTCAGCGCGGCCAGCGTCTCGTCGGACAGCCGGCGGTGCTCCTCGTGCCACAGCGCGTTCTTCTGCAGCAGCGGCACCAACTCGGCTGCACGGCTCACCAGTTCTTCCCGGGACGGGGATTCCTTGGCAGTCATCGGGGGCTCCTCCGAAGTGGGCGGCCCACGCGGAACGGGTTGGCCGTCCGGGCCGCGGTCGTTGATCGGCCCTGTCGAGGCTGGCAGCCGGGCGGGATGCCCGCATCTCCCGGATTGCGGCGCGTCCGGAGCGTGTCCAGGCCACCCTGGTGTCCAACGATCCATCGCAATCGGGAAGTTGTCACCCGTCGGGGGCCGGTGTGAGGCTGGCCGTCACCCGGCCGCCGTGATCGCGGCCGGGACCACCGGAGAAGGAGAGAGCCATGTCCGCCACTCCCCCGCCCAACTCCCCCGAGGCCTCCGCGCTGCGCGCCGTTCCGGAGCGGATCGTCGCGGCCTGGGCCGCCCAGGACGCCGACGGCTTCGCCGAGGTCTTCACCGAGGACGCGACGCTGATCCTGCCCGGCGACATCTACCTGACGAGCCGTCAGGCGATCCGCGCGTTCATGACCCAGGCCTTCGCCGGCCCGTTCAAGGGAACCCGGGTCACGGGCGAGCCGGTGTCGGTCCGCCCGCTGGCCGCGGACGTCGCCGTGCTGGTCACCCAGGGCGGCGTGCTGGCCCCCGGGGACACCGAGGTGACGGCCGAGCGGGCGATCCGCGCGACCTGGGTGCTGGCCCGCCAGGGCTCCGACTGGCGGATCGCCTCGTACCAGAACACGCCCATCGCCGCCTGAGACCCGGCGGGCCGGTCCCGGCCCGCGCTGCCCGCACCTCCGATCCGAGCGTCCACTGAGAGGACCCGGCATGCGCCCCTTCCGTATCGACATCCCGCAGGAAGCCCTCGACGACCTGGACCGCCGGCTCGCGGCGACCCGCTGGCCCGGTGAACTGCCGGGCGTGGGCTGGCAGCGCGGGGTTCCGCTCGGCTACCTGAAGGAGCTGGCCGAGTACTGGCGCACCGGCTTCGACTGGCGCAAGGCCGAGGAGCAGCTCAACGCGTTCCCGCAGTTCCTGACCGAGATCGACGGCGTGGACATCCACTTCCTGCACGTGCGCTCGCCGGAGCCGGCTGCCACGCCGTTGATCATCACCCACGGCTGGCCCGGCTCGGTGGTCGAGTTCCTGGACGTGATCGGGCCGTTGACCGACCCGCGGGCGCACGGCGGCGATCCGGCCGACGCGTTCCACGTGGTCATCCCCTCGCTGCCCGGCTACGGCTTCTCCGGCCGCCCCCGGGAGACCGGCTGGGACACCGCCCGGGTCGGCCGGGCCTGGGCCGAGCTGATGCACCGCCTCGACTACGACCGGTACCTCGTCCAGGGCGGCGACTGGGGCATGCCGGTCTCCCTCCAGCTCGGTCTGGCCGATCCGGCGCACGTCGCCGGCGTCCACCTCAACATGCTCGCCACCTTCCCGCCGCAGGACCCGGCCGAGTTCGCGAACCTGGACGGGGCGGACCTGGCCAGGCTGGAGTTCGCCGCGCACTTCGAGCAGGACGGGGCCGGCTGGCGGAAGATCCAGTCCACCCGGCCGCAGACCGTCGGCTACGGCCTGACCGACTCGCCGGTGGGCCAACTCGCCTGGATCGTGGAGAAGTTCAAGGAGTGGACGGCCGCGGAGACGGCGCCGGAGGACGCGGTGTCCCGCGACCGGCTGCTGACCAACGCGGCGATCTACTGGTTCACCGCCTCCGCCGCCTCCAGCGCCCAGCTCTACTACGAGTCCAACCGGCTGGACTCCGACTTCGTCCGCACCTGGGCCGGCCCGTGGCCGCTCGCCGCGCCGGTCGGGGTGGCCGTCTTCCCGCAGGACGCCGTCCGGCCGATCCGCCGCTGGGCCGAGCGGATCCTCCCGACCCTCGCCCACTGGTCCGAGTTCGAGCGCGGCGGGCACTTCGCCGCGCTGGAGGAGCCCGAGCTGTTCGTCGGCGACGTCCGGGCGTTCGCGCGCCGGGTGCGCTGACCGCCGTCCATCCCGCACGGCGGCCGGGCAGCCGGTCCGCCACCATTCGTCCAGGCCCGGGTCGAGCAACGACACCGAGCGGAAACGGAGTTGCCTTGTCCGTCATTCTGAAGACCCGCGGCGCGGGGCGGCGCGGTCGCCGCACCCCGGGCTGGCTGGCGTTCACGGCGCTGGCCGCCGCGGCGCTGGCGATCGCACCCGGCATGGCCGCCCCCGACCCGGCCGCCGCGGGCACCGAGAACGCCCGGGGCGACTACGACCGCCGGGTCCACCCACAGGACTGGGCCCTGTCCAACGGCGGTCTGACCAACACCAGGAACGTCACCCGGACACCGATCGACTCGCACAACGTCAAGAACCTCAAGGTGAAGTGGCGGCTCCCACTGGAGGGCGACCCGACCTTCGCCGGCATCATGGCGTCCAATCCGATCGTCGTGGGCGACACGGTCTATCTGATCAGTCTCAACTCCGACGTCACCGCGGTGGACAAGGAGACCGGGAAGGTCCGCTGGAAGCGCGTCTTCAACAGCCCCTCGGTCGGGCCGAACGGCGTGGCCTACGCGCGCGGCCTGCTCTTCGGCACGACGTTCACCGGCGTCTTCGCACTCGACCCGGCGACCGGCCGGACCGTCTGGTCACGGGAACTGATCGCCTCCGGCGAGGGCGGCATCGACGTCGCTCCCCAGGTGTACGAGGACACCGTCGTGGTCAGCACCGTCCCGAACACCTTCGGCAAGTACGTGCCGGGGGCCATGGGAACGATCTTCGCGCTGGACACCGCCACCGGGAATCCGCGCTGGAGCTTCAACACGGTCAAGGACGGCGACCTCTGGGGCCACCCGGAGATCAACAGCGGCGGCGGGACCTGGTTCGCGCCGGCCCTCGACGAGCACGGACGGCTGTTCGTCGCCGTCGCCAACCCCGCCCCGCTCCCCGGCACGCCCGAGTACCCCAACGGCAGCAGCCGGCCGGGCCCCAACCTCTACACCAACTGCCTGCTGGCGATGGACAGCAGGACCGGGAAGCTGCTCTGGTTCCAGCAGACCGCGCCGCACGACCTGCGGGACTACGACCTCCAGGACCCCCCGATCGTGACCACCGCGACGGTCCGCGGCAAGCGCACGGAGATCGTGGTGGCGGCGGGCAAGATGGGCAAGGTCTACGCCTACCGGGCCGACGACGGAACCCCGCTGTGGACCCTGCCGGTCGGCACCCACCTGAACGACGAGGGTCCGCTGCCGGACACCCCGACCACCGTCCTGCCGGGCATCATCGGCGGGGTGGAGACGCCGATGGCGCTCTCCCGCGGGCGGCTCTTCGTGCCCTGGGTCGACAATCCCGCCAAGCTCGACTCCCGGGGCGGGCTGCAGCTGCCCGACTACACCGTGGGCCGGGGCGGCCTCACCGCCGCCGACGTGGCGACCGGCAAGGTGCTCTGGCAGCGGGACCTGCCGCAGATGGCGCTCGGTGCCGCCACGGTGGCCAACGACGTGGTCTTCACCTCCACCTTCGACGGCCAGGTCTACGGCTTCGACACCACCACCGGCGCGACCCTGTGGACGGCCAGGACACCGGCCGGCATCATCTCCTTCCCGGCCGTGAGCGGCAACCTGCTCCTGGTCGGTGCGGGCGCCCCCGCGTTCTCGACCAAGCCGTCGTTCGAGCTGATCGCCTACTCGCTCTGACCCTCCTCCGCGTACCGCCCCGCCCCTGACGACCCGACGGCCACCGGCCCGGCATCCACGCCGCGCCGGTGGCCGTCGTGCGTGCGGCCGCGGGGCGTGCCGTGCGCGCGGCCGTTGCGACGGGTCGCGCGACGTCCGGCGGGACGGCACGACGGAAGAACTCCGGCGGCACGACGGAAGAACTCCCGAAAATTCTCCCGCTCGATGTCGATCCGCGGCACCCGGCTCCGTCTACCAAGTGCCGGGCCTGGACCCCGGCCGTCGGGGCTCCGAGCCTCGACACGGTCGCGGTCGCCGGGGACGGAGTGGACGCCCTCCCCGGCGACCGTCGGCTCCGACCGCAGCAGGGAAGGGGGCCCGCCGAAAACTACCGGGAGTGACTGCGAGGCCGGCTGTCCGGACTCCGCTCCCCGCCGGGACGGCAGCCGCGCGAGGCCCGTCACCGGTAGGCCGGAGCGCCCGGGACTTCTCGCGTCGTGCGGTGCCCAGCAGGCCCCACGACCCCGATCCGGACTTCCTTCCACGGCCTTCACATGCCGCCTGACCTGCGCATTTCCTGACCGTGCCGGTGAACCCACGGCCGTCGGCGAGCGCCCGGGCGGTTCTTGACCATGCTTCGTGGACGCTGCTACACATCGACCCGTCGCCGACCTCACCGGGGCGGCGGATCTTCTGTGGGCACGACCGTGGAGGAACCGTGGCGCAATCACCCACCGTACTGGCCGACAGGCTGGACTTCCCGACCAGCCTCACCTTCGACGACGCGGGCCGGATATACCTGGCCGAGTCCGGACTGCCCTTCGGGGGCGCCGCCCCCGGCGGCCGGATCTGGCGTCTGGACCCGGGAACCGACACCTCGTCACGCACCCTGCTCGCCGACGGCCTGGCCGCCCCGGTGACCGGACTGCTCTGGCACCAGGACCACCTGTACGTCTCCGAGGGCGGGGCCGGCCGGATCGTCCGGATCGGCCCGGACGGGCAGCGGGCCGTCATCGTCGACGGCATGCCGGGGCCCGGCAACTACCACATCGACATGGCCGTGGCCGGCCGGGACGGGAAGCTGTACTTCGCCCAGGGCGCGATGTCCAACCTGGGGATCATCGGGCTGGACGCCTACGAACTCGGCTGGCTGGGACGGCTTCCGCACTCGTACGACATCCCCGGCCTCGACATCGAGCTCACCGGCTTCAACGTGACCACGGACGACCCGCTGGCCGGCCGGCCCGGCGCCCGGACCACCACCGGCGCGTTCGTCCCGTTCGGCACCGCGACCCGGCCGGGGCAGCGGATACCGGCCGGACTGCCGTGCAGCGCGGCCGTGCTGCGCTGCGACCTCGACGGCGGCAACCTGGAGCTGGTGGCCTGGGGGATGCGCAACGCCTTCGGCCTGGGCTTCCTGCCGGACGGCCGGCTGCTGGCGGTCGACCAGGGCGCCGACGACCGCGGCAGCCGGCCGATCGGCAACGCCCCCGACCTGCTGTTCGAGGTGCGCGAGGGCGCCTGGTACGGCTGGCCGGACTTCATCGGCGGCATCCCGGTGACGGACCCCGCGTTCAAGCCCACCCGCGGCCCGCAGCCGACCTTCCTGCTGGCCAACCACGGCGAACTCCCGCCGCCCGAGCGCCCGGTGCTCGACTTCGAGTCGCACGTCGCGGCCACCAAGTTCGCCGTGGCGCCCCCGCGCTCCCCGCTGGCCGGGCAGCTGGTGGTCACGCTGTTCGGGGACGAGGCGCCGATGACCCTGCCGCCGGGCGGCCCCCAGCTCGGGCGCGACCTGCTGCTGGTCGACCCGACCGACTGGTCCACCCGGGGCCTGCCGTCCGGTCCCGAACTGCACCGGCCGATCGACGTCGGCTTCGCGCCGGGCGACGACGCGCTGCTGATCCTGGACTTCGGCGAGTTCGAGATGACCGACCACGGCGTGGAGTCCCGGCGGGGCACCGGCCGGCTCTGGCGCTGGGCGGGCTGGGACCGCTCGTAGGACGTCATCCCTCCTCACCGAAAGGCAGTCGCACCATGGCAGGCAGGACCGGACTTTGGCTGGTCGGCGGCAGGGGGTCGGTGGCCACCACGGCCGTCTGCGGCCTCGCCGCGTTGCGGGCCGGGCTCGTCCCCGCGACCGGCAGCGTCAGCGAGCGGCTCGACCTCGATCCGGGCGTCTTCCCCGGCTGGTCCGAGCTGGTCACCGGCGGCCACGACCTCGTTTCCACCCCGCTGGGCAAGCGGGCCGAGGAGCTCGCCGCCGCGGGTGTGCTGCCCGGCCGGCTCCCGTCGGCGGTCGCCGAGGAACTCGCGGCCGCCGACCGGGAAATCCGCCGCGGCCACGACCCGGACGACGACGCCCCGGCCACCCAGGCCGAGGCCGCGGACCGGCTCGCCGCCGACCTCGCGGACTTCCGGCGCTCCCACGGCCTGGAGCGGGTCGTGGTGGTCAACGTCTCCTCCACCGAGCCCCCGCTCCGGCCGCTGCCCGAGCACGCCGACCTGGCCGCCCTCGACCGCGCCCTCGCCCAGGAGGGGCGCCGGGTGCTCGGCCCGGCCGCCCTCTCCGCGTACGCCGCGTTCTCGGCCGGCTGCCCGTACGTCGACTTCACCCCGTCGCCCGGCCTGCGCATCCCGGCGGTCACCCAACTGGCCGACCGGCACGGCCTGCCGTACGCGGGCTGCGACGGCAAGACCGGCGAGACCCTGCTGCGCAGCGTGCTGGCACCGATGTTCCTCGCCCGCGGGCTGCGGGTGCGCTCCTGGTCGGGGACCAACCTGCTCGGCGGCGGGGACGGCGCCAACCTCGGGGTGGCGGGCCGCGCGCAGGGCAAGCTGGAGTCCAAGACCCGCGGGCTGGCCGCGCTGCTCGGCGGGGAGGTCACCGCCCCGCTGCACATCGACCACGTCCCCGACCTCGGCGAACGCAAGGTCGCCTGGGACCACGTCTCCTTCGAGGGCTTCCTCGGCACCTCGATGAGCCTGCAACTCAGCTGGGACGGCTACGACTCGGCGCTCGCCGCGCCGCTGGTCCTCGACCTCGCCCGGCTGGTCGCCGGTGCGCACGCGGCCGGGGAGGCCGGGCCGCTCGGCGCACTGGCCTTCTTCTTCAAGGACCCGCTCGGCAGCGACGAGCACCGGCTCGCCCAGCAGGAACAGGACCTGGTGTCCTGGGTGCGACGGATCGAGGTGGCCCGATGAGGGTCGCCCTGCGTCCGTGGCTCGACCTGGTCCGGGCACCGGCGGCGCTCACCGTCCTCGGGGACACCGTGGCCGGCGCGGTCGCGGCGGGCCGTCCGCTGCGCGGCCGACGGCTGGCCCTGCCGCTCGCCTCCGTCGCCCTGTACTGGTCGGGGATGGCGCTGAACGACTGGGCGGACCGGGCGGTCGACGCGCTGGAGCGCCCCGAGCGCCCCGTCCCGTCCGGTCGGATCGCGCCCGGGGCCGCGCTCGCCGCGGCGGCCGGACTCGGCGCCACCGGGCTGGCCCTGGCCGGTCTCGCGGGCGGGGCCGACGCGCTGCGCATCGCCGTTCCGCTCACCGCCGCGGTGTGGGCGTACGACACCGTGCTGAAGCCGACCCCCGCCGCCCCGCTGGGCATGGCGGCCTGCCGCGGCCTGGACGTCCTGCTCGGCGCCGGATCCGGGCACTGGCGGGCGGCCGGCGTCCCGGCGCTGGCGCTGGCCACCCACACCCTGGGCGTGACCGCGCTGTCCCGCGGCGAGGTCCACGGCGGCCGCTCCGCCGACGCCCGGCTGGCGGTGGCCGCCACCGCGGTCACCGCCCTGCTGACCGGCACGGGCCGGGCCGCCTCGGCCCGGCACCGCACGGCCGGGGCGCTGTGCGCGCTGGGGTACGCGGCCGCCACCGGCGCCGCCCAGCTCGCCGCCGGCCCGGCGCGGTCCACCGGACCGACCGCGGACGGCACCGCGGACGGCACCGCGGACGGCACGGCGGCGGCGGTCCGGACCGCGACCGTGGCCGGGATCCACGGCATGGTGCCGCTGCAGGCCGGGCTGGCCGCACGGCTGGGCTCGCTGCCGGCCGCCGCGCTGGTGCTGGGCGCCCTTCCGCTGGCCCGCCGGCTGTCCGCCCGCAGGAGCCCGACATGAGCGCGATCGCCGTCGGGTACGGCACCAACGGCTTCGCCAACCACCGGCTCGCCGACGCGATCCGGGTCATCGCCGACCTGGGCTACACCTCGGTCGCCCTCACCCTCGACCACCACCACCTCGATCCCTTCGGCCCGGACCTGGCCCGGGAGACCGACCGGCTGGCGGCGCTGCTCTCCGCCGCGGGCCTGCGCTGCGTGGTCGAGACCGGCGCGCGCTTCCTGCTCGACCCGTACCGCAAGCACCACCCCACGCTGGTGTCCGGGGACGCCGCGCCGAGGATCGACTTCCTGCTCCGCGCCGTCCGGATCGCCGAGTCGCTCGGCGCCGACTGCGTGTCCTTCTGGTCCGGCGTGAGCGAGCCCGGGGTGGACGGACGGACCAACCGCGCACGGCTGGTCCAGCACCTCGGCCCGGTCCTGGCCGAGGCAGGGCGCCGGGCCGTGCGGCTCGGCCTGGAGCCCGAGCCCGGCATGGTCGTCCAGCACCTCGACCAGGCCCTCGACCTGCGCCGCGAGCTCGGCGATCCCGACGCCCTCGGCATCACCCTCGACGTCGGGCACTGCGTGGCCGTGGAGCCGGTGGACGCCGCGCAGTGCGTCCGGCGCGCGGCCGGGCTGCTGGTCAACGTCCAGCTGGACGACATGCTTCCGGGTGTCCACGAGCACCTGGAGTTCGGAGCGGGGCGACTCGACCTCGCCGCGACGCTGGCCGCCCTCGACGGGATCGGCTACACCGGCGTCGCGGCGGTCGAACTGCCCCGGCACAGCCATGCCGCACCGACCACCGCGCGAACGGCCCTGGCGGCGATACGCCGGGCCCAGGAGACCGTTTCCGTTCCGCCGGCGCACACGGGTGCACCGGCGTCGTCCACGATCGGAGACCGCCCATCATGACCGAGACCGAGAAACACCGCTGGATCGAAACCAGCGTCTACGGCGGGAGCCGGCCGGCCCCGCCGCCGTACCCGCACCCGCAGGACGACTGGCTGACCTGCGCCGAACGCCGGGTCCGCGAGTGGCCCGGCACGATCCACCAGGAGTTCCCGCTGGCCGGCCGGATGGTCGGGCGCGGGCCGGTGCAGCCGAACGCCGACCCGCAGGGGCTGGTGCACGGCACGGTCGACGACCGGGCCCGGGCCCGGCTGCTCGCGGTGCTGGCCGGGTCCCTGCCCGGGGCGGTCCTGGCGGCCGAGGTCGAGAAGCTCTACCGGCACGGCGACGCCGCCGAGCGGCGCGGGGTGCTGCGCGCGCTGCCGGACCTGCCGGACGGCGTGCGCCGGCTCGGCCTGGAGCTGGTCGCCGACGGCCTGCGCACCAACGACCCGCGGCTCGTCGCGGCGGCGATGGGCCCCTTCGCGGCCCGGCACCTGGAGCAGGACCAGTGGCGCCACGGCGTGCTGAAGTGCCTGTTCACCGAAGTGCCGCTGGGCGCCGTGGCGGACCTGGTCACCCGCACCGACGCCGAGCTGCTGCGGATGGCCCGCGACCTGGCCGAGGAACGGCGGGCGGCCGGCCGGGAGATCGGCTCCGACCTGCGCGTGCTGCTCGGCATGAGCGTCCTGCTGGCCCTCGTCCCCCCGCGACCGCAGGAGGCCCGGTCATGAGGATCTTCGACCCGCACATCCACATGACCTCGCGCACCACCGACGACTACCGGGCCATGCGGACGGCCGGTGTCCGGGCCGTCGTCGAGCCGGCCTTCTGGCTCGGCCAGCCCCGTACCAACCCGGGGTCCTTCACCGACTACTTCGACGGCCTGCTCGGCTGGGAGCGGTTCCGGGCCTCCCGGTTCGGGATCAGCCACAACTGCGCGCTCGCCCTGAACCCCAAGGAGGCCAACGACCCCCGCTGCGTCGAGGTGCTGGACGTCCTGCCGCGCTACCTCGGCAAGGACGGCGTGGTCGCGGTCGGCGAGATCGGCTACGACTCGATGACCAGGGCCGAGGACGAGGCGTTCGCCCGTCAGCTGGAGCTGGCCGTCGACCACGGACTGCCGGTCCTGGTCCACACCCCGCACCGGGACAAGCACGCCGGCACCCGCCGCACCCTGGACGTGGTCCGCGAGTCCGGCATCGCCCCGGGCGCCGTCCTGGTGGACCACCTCAACGAGGTCACGGTGGCGACGGTCGCCGACTCCGGCTGCTGGATGGGCTTCTCGATCTACCCGGACACCAAGATGGACGAGCACCGGATGGTCGCCGTCCTGAAGGAGTACGGAACCCGCCGGATCCTCGTCAACTCGGCCGCCGACTGGGGGAATTCGGACCCCCTCAAGACGCAGAAGGTGGGCCGGGCCATGCTGGCGGCCGGCTTCACCGCGGCGGACGTGGACACCGTGCTCTGGCACAACCCCGTCGAGTTCTACGGCCGCAGCGGGCGGCTGGTCCTCGACGAGGGGATCCGGGACGACGCCGACGGCGCCTCCTTCGCGGGCAACTCGGTGCTCCGGGGCGGATCGTGAACCGGCTCTGCTACTCCACCAACGTCCACCCGGCCGAGGACCTGCCCGGCATCCTGCGGCAGCTCGACACCTGCGCCGGTCCGATCCGCGAACGCACCGGCTTCGACCGGCTCGGGCTGGGCCTGTGGCTGGCCGCCGACGCCGCCTCCGCACTGGCCGCCGACCCGTCCCTGCTCCACCGGCTGCGGACCGAACTGGACGCCCGGGACCTGTCCGTGCTCGCCCTGAACGCCTTCCCCTACGGCGGCTTCCACCAGCGGGTGGTCAAGCACGCGGTGTACCGGCCGGACTGGACCGAACCCGCCCGCGCCGCCTACACCGCCGACTGCGCCACCGTGCTGGCCGGCCTGCTGCCCGACGACGCCGAGGGCGGCAGCATCTCCACGCTGCCGCTGGCCTGGCGCAGCCCGTGGTCCCCCGCCGCGGACCGGGCCGCCGAGCAGGCGCTGCGCCGGACGGCGGCGGCGCTGCGCACCGTCTCGGCGCGGGCGGGCCGGCCGATCCGGCTCGCCGTCGAGCCGGAACCGGGCTGCGTGCTGGACACCGTCGAGGACGCCGTCGGCTGGCTCGCCACCCGCGCGGACCTCGAATTCGTCGGCCTCTGCCTCGACACCTGCCACCTGGCGGTCTCCTTCGCCGACCCGGAGCGGACGGTGGCCGCCGTCGAACGGGCCGGCCTGCGCGTGGTCAGGATCCAGGCCTCGGCCGCCCTGCACGTGGACGACCCGAACGACCCGGCGGCCCGCCGGCTGCTCGCCGACTACGCCGAACCCCGCTACCTCCACCAGGTGCGGGAGTCCGACGGCGCCGGCCGGGTGCTCGCGGCCGACGACCTGCCGGAGGCGCTGGAGCGGCTGCCCGGCCACGGCCCCTGGCGGGTGCACTTCCACGTGCCGCTGCACGCCGCGCCCCCCGCGCCGCTGCGCGCCACCACCGATGTGCTCCGCCGGGCGGTGGCGGCCGTGCGGGAGCGGACGGTGATCGAGGTCGAGACCTACACCTGGCCGGTGCTGCCCGGGCGACCGGCCGGTGCCCCGGACGGCGCCCCCGTGGACGTCCCGGCCGGGATAGCCGCCGAACTCACCTGGGCCGAGCGCGAACTGATCGGCGAAAGGGCGGACCGTTGAAACCCGTGGTCCTGCTGGACGTGGTCGGCCTGACCCCGCGCCTGCTGCCGTACATGCCGAACCTCACCCGGCTCGCCGAGCGCGGCGGGTCCGCCCCGCTGCGCACGGTGCTGCCCGCCGTCACCTGCAGCGTGCAGTCCACGCTGCTCACCGGCCGGCTGCCCGCCGAGCACGGCGTCGTCGGCAACGGCTGGTACTTCCGGGAGCTCGGGGAGATCCACCTCTGGCGCCAGCACAACCGGCTGGTCCGGGCGCCGAAGGTGTGGGACACCGCGCGCTCCCGGCATCCCGGCTACCGGGTCGCCAACGTCTGCTGGTGGTACGCCATGGGCGCCACCACCGACCTGCTGGTCACGCCGCGCCCGGTCTACCACGCCGACGGCCGCAAGTCGCCCGACTGCTACACCCGGCCGGCGGCGCTGCGCGACGAACTCACCGCCGAGCTGGGGCCGTTCCCGCTCTTCCAGTACTGGGGCCCGACGGCCGGGATCGCCTCCAGCCGCTGGATCGTCTCGGCGGCCCGCCGGATCCTCGCCGCCGAGCGGCCCGACCTGCTGCTGGTCTACGTCCCGCACCTGGACTACGACCTCCAGCGCTTCGGGCCCGACGCGCCGCAGGCCGTGGCGGCGGCCCGGGCGGTCGACGCCGAGCTGGCGCCGCTGCTGGAGCAGGCGGAGCAGTCCGGCGCGACCGTGGTCGCGCTCGGCGAGTACGGCATCACGGCGGTGCGGCGCCCGGTGGACATCAACCGCGAGCTGCGCCGGGAGGGCCTGCTGGAGGTGTACACCCAGGCCGGGATGGAGTACCTGGACCCGTGGGCCTCGCGGGCCTTCGCCGTCGCCGACCACCAGATCGCCCACGTGTACGTCCCCGACGGGGCGGACCTGCCCAAGGTGCGCGACCAGCTGCTCCGGCTGCCCGGTGTGGCCGAGGTGCTGGACCGCGCGGACCAGGCCCGCCACGGCCTCGACCACCCCCGGTCCGGCGAACTGGTGGCGGTGGCCGACCCCGACGCCTGGTTCACCTACTACTACTGGCTGGACGACGCGCGGGCCCCCGACTTCGCGCGGTCCGTCGAGATCCACCGCAAGCCCGGCTACGACCCGGCCGAGCTGTTCTTCGACCCGGCGGACCCGCTGGCCAGGGCCCGGGCCGCGCTCGGCCTGGCCCGCAAGAAGCTCGGCCTGCGCCACACCATGAACGTGGTGCCGCTGGACCCCTCCTGGGTCCGCGGTTCGCACGGCCGCCTGCCGGACTCGCCCGCCGACGGCCCGGTGCTGATCTGCTCCGACCCGGCGTGGCGGCCCGTCCTCGACGCGGCCGGCGCGATCGGCGCCACCGACGTCCCCGAGCTGCTGCTGGGACTCCAGGGCCTGGGCCGCTGACGAGCGGCCGTCACCGGTCGTTCAGTGCTTCGGCCCGGGACTCCAGGTAGCGGCGCTCGGGGATGCTGCCGGTGCGCCGGGCGGCCTCCCGGAAGCTGTTCCGGGCGGCCTCCCGGTCACCGCTCATCTCCAGCAGGTGGGCGCGGACCGCGGCGAGCCGGTGGTGGTCCGCGAGCCGGCCGTCGGACTCCAGGGCCGCGAGCAGTTCGAGCCCGGCCGCCGGGCCGAGGGCCATCGCGCGCGCGACCGCGTGGTTGAGCGTCACCATCGGGCCGGGGGCCATCTGCTCCAGCACCTCGTACAGGGCCATGATCTGCGGCCAGTCGGTGTCCTCGGCGTGCGCGGCCTCGCCGTGCACGGCCGCGATGGCCGCCTGCACCTGGTACGGCCCCGCCACCATCCGGGGGAGGGTCTCGGCTATCAGCGCCAGTCCCTCCTTGAGCGCGGACTGGTCCCAGGCCGAGCGGTCCTGCTCGGCGAGCGGGACGAGGCTGCCGTCGGGCCTGGTGCGGGCCGGCCGGCGGGCGTCGGTCAGCAGCATCAGGGCCAGCAGACCCGCGACCTCGCCCTCCTCGGGCAGCAGCCGGTGCAGCTCACGGGTGAGGCGGATGGCCTCGCGCGCGAGCTCGGGCTGCAGCAGGTCGGGACCGCTGGTGGTGGTGTAGCCCTCGTTGAAGATCAGGTAGAGCACCTGGAGCACGACCGCCAGCCGTTCCTCGCGCTCGCTCTGCGGAGGCATCCGGAACGACGACCCGGTGGACTTGATCCGCTGCTTGGCCCGGCTGATCCGCTGGGCCATGGTCGCCTCGGGGACCAGGAAGGCGTGCGCGATCTGCACGGTGGTGAGACCGCCGACGGCGCGGAGGGTGAGCGCGACCTGCGAGCCGGGGGTGAGCGAGGGGTGGCAGCACAGGAACAGGAGGGTGAGCATGTCGTCCTGCTCGGCCGCCTTCGGCTCCTCGCCGGGACCCGGCGTCACCGTCTCGTCGGCCGGGGTGAGCGCGGCGGCGGTGGCCTCGCGGCGCTGGCGGGCCTGCTCGCTGCGCAGCCCGTCGATCACCCGGCGGGCGGCCACGGTGATCAGCCAGGCGCGGGGGTTGCCGGGGACCCCCTGTTCGGGCCACTGGACGGCGGCTGCCAGCAGGGCGTCCTGGACGGCGTCCTCGCAGGCGTCGAAGTGCCCGTAGCGGCGGACGACCGCGCCGAGGACCTGCGGTGCGAGCGATCGGAGCAGGTCCTCGACCCGGACGTCACGGTTCATCGGCTCAGCTCTCCGTATCGGCTTCGAAGACGACCTGGCGCACCTCGACGCCGGTGTACCGGGCGTCGGGGATCAGGCCGGCCAATTCGATCGCGCGTTCCTTGGACGCGCACTCGACCAGGTAGTACCCGGCCAGGAACTCCTCGGCGGCCAGGTAGGGGCCGTCGGTGATCGCGGGCAGCCCGCCCCGGACCCGGACCGTGGAGCTGCCGGACGGATCGGCGAGGGCCTGGGTCACCACCATCTCACCGGAGTCGAGGATGTTCTGCTGGAACGTGGCGTGCCCGGAGAAGACCTCGTTCCGCTCTCTCTCGGACAAGCCGTCCCAGACTACCGGGTTCATGTGGATCAGCAGCATGTACTTCATCTCATCATTCCTTGGTCCCTTGCACGGCCGACTGGTGCTCTGCACTTGAGACGTCGCCGCCGAGGACCCTCCCTCGACATCCAAGCCCAGATCACGGCCCTTCGCGCGGGTTTCCGCCGCAGACGTCGAGACCGTGTCGCCGGGTCCGACGTTCCGGGTGTGACGGCACCCCCGGGTGCCACCTGCCCGAGAATCCGGAAGGACCCCGTGATGAGCGACACCACACCCCCCAGCGCGCCCGCGCCCCGGGCCGGACGGCGGGAGTGGATCGGGCTGGCCGTCCTCGCCCTGCCCGCCCTGCTGGTCTCGATCGACGTCTTCGTGATGCTGCTGGCCCTGCCCAGCCTCGCGGACTCCCTCCATGCCGGCAGCGTGCAGCAGTTGTGGATCACCGACATCTACTCGTTCATGCTCGCCGGCCTGCTCGTCACCATGGGATCGCTCGGCGACCGCATCGGCCGGCGCAGACTGCTGCTGATCGGCGCCGCCGCGTTCGGGCTCGCCTCCGTCGCCGCCGCCTACGCCGTCAACCCCGCCATGCTGATCGCGGCGCGCGCCCTGCTCGGCGTCGCCGGCGCCACCCTCGCGCCGAGCACCCTCTCGCTGATCACCGCCATGTTCCAGGACGCCCGGCAGCGCGGCGCCGCCTTCGGCATCTGGGGCGCGTGCTTCTCGGCCGGCGCCGTCGCCGGCCCGATCATCGGCGGCACCATGCTCGCCCACTTCTGGTGGGGCTCGGCCTTCCTGATCGGCGTCCCCGCGATGGTGCTGCTGCTCGTGCTCGGCCCGGTGCTCCTGCCCGAGTTCCGCGACCCCGACGCCGGGCGCCCGGACCTGATCAGCGTGCTGGAGTCGCTGGCCGCCGTCCTGCCCGCCATCTGGGGCCTGAAGGAGATCGCCAAGGACGGGTGGCAGCCCCTGTCGATCGCGGCCGTCCTGGCCGGCCTCGGCTTCGGGATCCTCTTCGTCCACCGCCAGCACCACCTCACGCATCCGCTGCTCGACCTGGGCCTGTTCCGGCACCGCGCCTTCACGGCCGCGCTGCTCAGCCTGTTCCTCGGCACCATGCTCACCGGCGCGGTGATGTTCTTCGTCACCCAGGCCCTGCAACTGCTGTACGGACGCGACCCGTTGCACGCGGGCCTGTGGATGCTGCCGGCGATCGCCGCCAACACGGTCGGCTTCACCCTGTCCCCCAGGCTCGGTCAGCGCTTCCGTCCGGCGTACCTCATCGGCGGCGGACTGGTCCTGGCCACGATCGGCATGGCGGTGATCACCGGGGCCGAACCCGGCTCCAGCCCCGCCGTGCTGATCGCCGGATTCGCCGTGGTCTTCCTCGGCTCCGGCCCGATGGTCACCCTCGGCATGGGCCTGGTCATGGGCTCCGCCCCGGTCGAGAAGGCCGGCTCCGCGGCCGCGCTCAACGAGACCAGCGGCCAACTCGGCTTCGCCCTCGGCATCGCGGCCCTCGGCAGCGTCGGCGCCGCCGTCTACCGCGGCGCGCTGCGCCTTCCCGAGGGCCTGCCCGCCGAGGCGGTCCGGGCCGCGGGGGACTCCCTCACGGGCGCGCAGGAGGCCGCCCGTTCGCTGTCCGGCGAGGTCGCCGACGCCCTGCTGGCGCCCGCCCGGGCCGCCTTCGCCGTCGAGCTCCACACCGTGGTCACCGTCGCCGGCGTCCTGCTGCTGGCCACCGCCGCCCTGGTGACCGCCCTGCTCCGCCACCTGCCGCCCACCGGCCGGCCGTCGGACGAGGCCGCCGCCGGGCCCACCGGAGGCTCCGGCACCGTCCCCGCGGCGGGCTGATCGCGTCCGTCCCACCCGCCCGACGGGGCGGTCACTCGTACGGCGTACCTCCCCGTGCCCTGCCGACGACGCGGTCGTTGTGGGCGCGGGCGCCCGGTCCTGCGGGCGGCCCGGATCGCCCACGAGGAAAGGTGTGGACCGCATGTCGCAGTTGGTGTCGGTGCAGTGCTTCAACCTGTCGCGCGACGGCTTCGGAGCCGGCGAGGGACAGTCCCTGGAACGGCCGTTCGGCCACGCGGACCCCTCCCCCTTCTTCTCCTGGGCGGGGGCCACCGCGAGCTGGGTGAACCGCGCCGACCCCGGCGGCACCCGCGGCCTGGACGACTACCTGACCCGCGACCACGCCCGCCCGCCGGGTGCGGTGATCATGGGGCGCAACAAGTTCGGCCCCCAGCGCGGCCCCTGGGAGAACCACGACTGGCAGGGGTGGTGGGGCGCCAACCCGCCGTTCCACGCGCCGGTCTTCGTGCTCACCCACTACGAGCGCCCGTCCTTCACGCTGTCCGACACCACCTTCCACTTCCTCAACGCGACGCCGGAGGAGGCCCTGAAGCACGCGAAGGCGGCCGCCGGGGACCGGAACGTGCGCATCAGCGGCGGGGTGAGCACCGTCCGCGAGTTCATCGACGCCGACCTGGTCGACACCATGCACTTCGCCGTCGCCCCGGTCGACCTCGGCCGGGGGGAACGGCTCTGGAAGAGCCACACCGAGCTGCTCGACCGCTTCCACCTCGACACGGTACCCAGCCCGAGCGGGGTGACCCACCTCCTGTTCTGGCGGCGGTGACCACCGGCGCGTACGACCGCGCCCTCCCGTCGTGACCACCGCTCCTCCGTGGCCGGGGCCTTCGCCCCGGCCACGGTCGTGCCGGCGCCCGGGCCGTCACCGGCCCGCGATCAAGGGCAGCACGTTGGAAGAAATCATGATGTCGAATCGCCTCCCCCGGTTACGACTATGACGCGAGTAGCGCCGCGCGCCCACCGAAGACCGGGTGGTGCCGCCCCGGCGTTCCGCCTCGGAGAAAAGGGGTTGCCCATGAATTCGCCACTACCGGCGAGAACGGTGACGCTGCCGTCACTGGAAGGCCTCCGGGCCGTCGCCGTCGTCTTCGTCTTCGCCAGCCACGCGCTCGTCCTCGGAGCCTTCAAGGACCCGAACGCCCTCTCCGTCTTCAGCACCCTGACGGGCGACGGGCGCATCGGGTTCCTCGCGGTGTCGTTCTTCTTCGTCCTCAGCGGCTTCGTCCTCACCTGGTCGTCCAAGCCCGGTCAGACCGCGACCGGCTTCTGGCGGCGCAGGGTGATGCGCATAGGCCCCTCCCACGTCCTGATCGCGGTCGTCGCCCTGACCCAGTTCGCCGCCGCGGGCGAGACGATCAGATGGGGACCGGCCCTCGCCAACCTCTTCCTGGTCCAGAACTGGTGGCCCTCCCAGGACCTGATCATGTACCAGTTCAACGGCGCGACCTGGACGCTCGCGGTGGAGATGCTCTGCTACGCGATGTTCCCGCTGCTGGTCCGGTTCGTCCGGCGGCTCGGCAACCGGGCGCTGTGGTCCTGGATCATCGGCCTCGGCGCGACCGCCGTCCTGCTCCCGGCGATCAGCTACCCGCTGCTCTCGGGATTCCCGCCGAGCCAGTTCTACCCCGCGGGGTCCTGGCCCCAGCTGTGGGCGCTGTACTTCTTCCCGCCCGTGCGGTGCATCGACTTCGTGATCGGCATGTTCCTCGCCCGGATCGTCGCCTCCGGAAGCTGGCCGAGGATCCGGATCCTGCCGGCCGCCCTGCTCAACCTCGCCGTCTTCCTGCTGCTGTTCCACCTGCCCATCCCCTTCGGGATAGCGGCGCTCTACCCCGTCCCGGCCGCGCTGCTGATCGGCGCGCTCGCCGTCCGGGACCTGTCCGGCCGGCGTACGGCCCTCAGCGCGCCCTTCATGGTGCGGCTCGGGGAACTGTCCTTCGCCTTCTACATCATCCACATCACCGTGATGTTCGCGGTGCACGCGGCGTTCGCGGGCGACCTGGTGGGCTACGCCCACTCGTACACCCCGACGGCGTTCAGCACGCCCGTCGCCATCGCGTTCGTCATCGCCCTGTACGCCCTCTGCGTCGCACTGGCCTGGGTCCTGCACAAGACCGTGGAGATGCCGGCCATGCGCCGCTGGAGCCGCCCGGCGGCGCAGCGTGCGCCCAAGCGTCCGAACCCGGAGCCCCAGCCACAGACCTGAGCACCCCTCGCACGACGATCGGAGACAGCCATGGCCGAAGCCACCGACCCGACCTCCCACTCCGACCACTCCGACCACTCCGACCACTCCGACCACTCCGACCACTCCGACCACTCCGACCACCCGTCCTACCCGATGCCCCGGACGTGCCCGTACACGCTGCCGGAGGGCTACCAGGAGCTCCTCGACCGGCCGACCCTCGGCAAGGTCCGGCTGCCCAGCGGCAAGCTCGCCTGGGCCACGGCCCGCTACGAGGACGTCAAGGCGATGCTGGGCGACAACCGGTTCAGCTCCGACCTGCGCCGCCCGGGCTACCCGCTGATGATGGACCACCAGGTCCCCGCGCCCGAGTTCTCCACCTCGCTGGTCGGGATGGATCCCCCCGAACACACCCTGGCCCGGCGCGCGGTGGCCGCGGACTTCACCCCCCGCAGCATCAACCGCCTGCGGCCCCGGATCCAGGAGATCACCGACGAGTACGTCGACCGGCTGCTGGCCGGCCCCCGTACCGCCGACCTGATCGACGCGTTCGCCAACCCGGTGCCGCTGCTGGTGATCTGCGAGCTGCTCGGCGTCCCGTTCGCCGACCGGGAGTTCTTCCTGCGGACCTCCTTCACGGTGATGAACGCCACCACCCCCGAGGCCGGCGGGGTGGCGACCGCGGAACTCATGGGCTACATGGACGGGATGGTGACCGACAAGGAGCGGACCCCGACCGACGACCTGATCGGCCGGCTGGCGGCGCGGCGCGGCGAGCCGGGCGTCCCCGACCACCGCGACCTCGTCGGGATGGCCTTCATGCTGCTGATGGCCGGCCACGAGACCATCGCGAACGTCATCGGTCTGGGGGCCATGCTGCTCCTCGAACGGCCGGTGCTGCGCAAGTCGCTGGCCGCTGACCCGTCGCGTTGGCCGGCGACGATCGACGAGCTGGTGCGCTACTTCACCATCGCGGAGATCGCCAACTCCCGGGTGGCCCTGGAGGACGTCGAGATCGGCGGGGTCCGGATCGCGGCCGGCGAGGGCGTGCTCGGTCTGACGGTGGGAGCCAACCGGGACCCGCTGCGCTTCGCGGACCCGGACGTCTTCGACCCCGACCGCGTCGAACGCAGCCTGGCGTTCGGCTTCGGCGCGCACCAGTGCATCGGTCAGCACCTGGCCAGGACCGAGCTGGAGGTCGTCCTGACGACCCTGTTCGAGCGCATTCCCGAGCTGCGGCTCGCCGCGCCCGTGGAAGCGCTGCGGTTCAAGGAGGAGCACGTCAACTACGGCCTGCACGCGTTGCCGGTCACCTGGTGAGGGGGAACTCCATGCGGATCCGTACCAACCCCGACAGCTGCATCGGCGCGGGCCGGTGCTACCTGGCGGCACCCGACCTGTTCGACCAGGACGACCGTGACGGCACGGTCGTGGTGCTGGCCGACCGGGTCGCGGGGGCCCAACTCGCGGGCGCCCGGACGGCGGTCGAGGAGTGCCCGACGCGCACGCTGTCCCTGACCGAGGAAGCGGACGTGCCCTGAGG